>NZ_CAWUDN010000051.1:0-54223 GCF_963920915.1 Nostoc sp. PCC 9305 | reverse complement strand
TAGTACAAAAGCACTATATTTTAGCGATCGCCTGTGCCAGTTGCGTAAGTCCTGTTTGTCTTAAGTTCATAGTTACTGGAAAAATAGGTCTTGGTAAGGTTTCACCTTAGCCCAAGTAGTGTACGTTGAAAGTTTACCTGTTGCTGCTTGGGAATAGATACCGATAGAGCGGTTTATCGTCAAGATTGGCTGTATTGTCAAAAAGAAGAGTGTTTGAACATCAGCGACTAAAGCGATCGCGATATTGTTAACAGCAGATTGAAAGTCGAAATAGTGAGACTAAGACCGTGAAGTATTTCTTTCTATCTGAGGGATGGGCAGTTGCAAGAGTCTGGGCATCTGATGGACTCTGGCAAATAACTGCATGGCGACGCCAACCAGATATTCAGCGAATGAATATTTGTTTAGTCGAAGAAAATGAATTGCTCTGGCTTTATCGAGTTGAAGAAGCCGTTTTAACCGTGGAAGTGAAGCCAACAACACCAGCAATTGCCAGTCAACCCATCGGCCAAGTAGTACTCAAGCGTCTGATGAGCGCCGAACAGGTAATCGAACGCCTGGGTACAGCCGAGGCGAAGTGTCAACTGCAAAATATCCACTTGGTGGTTCAGTAGATAGTGGGTATGGGGCACAAGAGGCAGAGGTGCGGAGGGGCAGAGGGGATAACAACTTCTCTGCTCCCCTGCCTCCCCTGCTCCCTTGCTCCCCACTCCTCGTAAAGAAAAGATAAGCAAATTTCATCCCTGACGCGTATTGGTAGCGAAAAAACTTGGACATGCTACGCGATCGCATCAATTTACACGCTTGCAAACAATTCCATCAATAGTTACACTTTTTAAAACATTCTCATTTTTGCTTGGCGATGGCTACCCTAACATAGGTAAACCTCCCGAAGCGAGTAAGCATTGCCAAAGCACCCACGCTGTCTGACTTATTAAGACTAGCTGTGGTGATACTCTGGCTCTGGCAATAACAAAAAACAAGAGAGAGTTTTATGAGTGGCGATTTTCGTCTCTCATAACCTCAGTAAGAAAATTGCTTTGTAAACTAACTCATCGAGGAGGAGCGTAGTCGATGGGACTACCCTGGTACCGAGTACATACAGTCGTTCTGAATGATCCAGGGCGACTGATTTCTGTACACCTAATGCACACAGCCTTAGTAGCAGGCTGGGCTGGTTCGATGGCACTCTACGAACTAGCTGTTTTTGACCCTAGCGATGCAGTTCTCAATCCGATGTGGCGTCAAGGAATGTTCGTCTTGCCGTTCATGTCACGTTTGGGCGTCACTCAATCTTGGGGTGGTTGGAACGTTACTGGTGGGCCATCAACCGATCCTGGCTTCTGGTCATTTGAAGGCGTTGCTGCCGCTCATATTGTTCTTTCCGGTCTGCTATTTTTAGCCGCCGTATGGCACTGGGTTTACTGGGATTTGGAACTCTTTAGAGATCCCCGCACTGGTGAACCCGCTTTAGATTTGCCAAAAATGTTTGGCATTCACCTGTTTTTATCTGGTCTACTTTGTTTTGGATTTGGTGCTTTTCACGTCACCGGACTATTTGGGCCGGGGATATGGGTTTCTGACGCTTATGGTGTAACTGGTGCGGCCCAAGCAGTAGCACCAGAATGGGGCCCAGATGGTTTTAACCCCTATAACCCTGGTGGCATTGCGGCTCACCACATAGCCGCTGGTGTTGTTGGTATTATTGCAGGCTTATTCCACCTCACAGTTAGACCCCCCGAACGGCTCTATAAAGCCCTGCGGATGGGGAACATTGAAACAGTACTTTCTAGCAGTATTGCAGCAGTCTTTTTCGCTGCTTTCGTTGTTGCTGGTACTATGTGGTACGGTAACGCCGCAACACCCATCGAATTGTTTGGCCCTACCCGCTATCAATGGGATCAAGGCTACTTCCGTCAAGAAATTCAGCGCCGCGTCCAAACAGGCGTTGCTCAAGGTGAAACCCTCGATCAAGCTTGGTCGCAGATTCCTGAAAAATTGGCTTTCTACGATTACGTCGGTAATAGCCCCGCTAAAGGCGGTCTATTCCGTACAGGGCCAATGGTGAAGGGTGATGGCATTGCCCAATCTTGGCAAGGTCACGCCGTATTCAAAGATTCTGAAGGAAGAGAATTGACGGTACGTCGTCTCCCCAACTTCTTTGAAACCTTCCCAGTAATTTTGACTGATGCAGATGGAATTGTCCGCGCTGACATTCCCTTCCGTCGGGCAGAATCTAAGTATAGCTTCGAGCAGTCTGGTGTCACCGTTAGTTTCTACGGTGGCAATCTGAATGGTCAAACCTTTACAGAGCCAGCTGATGTGAAGAAGTACGCCCGAAAAGCTCAAGGCGGTGAAATCTTTGAATTTGACCGAGAAACCTTGAACTCTGATGGTGTATTCCGCACCAGTCCTAGAGGTTGGTTTACCTTTGGACACGCCGTATTTGCTCTGCTGTTCTTCTTTGGTCATCTCTGGCATGGCGCTCGGACAATCTACCGAGACGTATTTGCTGGTGTTGACGCCGATCTTGAAGAGCAAGTTGAGTGGGGTCTGTTCCAGAAAGTGGGTGACAAGTCAACCCGCCGGAAAGAAGCCCTTTAATTTCAGTGCTGAGTAAAGAAGTGCTGAGTTACGAGTTAAGGCTCTGACTCAGCACTTAGCACTCAGCATTAAAAACTTTAACTACTGGCTGGATAAAGAGGAAATCGTAATATGGAAAGCGTTGCGTACATCTTGATTTTTACTCTGTGTATAGGTACTCTCTTCTTTGCGATCGCATTTCGCGAACCCCCTCGCTTTGAGAAACCAAAAGATAAGTAGATCCTATCCACAGACTTTTAAGCGGATTTAATCTTAATATCCGTTGCTACTAAGTATGGTAGCAACGGATATTATTGTGTTCGTCCTTTGTTGGTTTTCACTACTAAGTAAATGACAAATCATTTTTATATTGTGATATAATTTCCAATCTTGGGAGTAGATATGTGTTAATGCTAGCTTTTCTGCGCTAGGATGAAAAAGGATGTTTTGTGTAAGCTGCCATAGTACTGCTTACATAACGCATCGCGCTTGTCGCACCACCTTTACGGAGACTAGAACCAGGAACAAATCAGCATGGTCAATCAGAATTTAACCGCTACAGAAATTGGATTCACTCACGAAGATTTCGCTGCTCTACTTGACAAATACGATTATCATTTTAGCCCTGGCGATGTTGTCCCAGGAACAGTTTTCAGTATAGAGCCGCGCGGCGCTCTGATTGACATTGGTGCTAAAACCGCAGCATATATTCCTATACAAGAAATGTCTATTAACCGGGTGGATAGCCCGGAAGAAGTATTACAGTCAAACGAAACGCGCGAATTTTTTATCCTTACCGATGAAAACGAAGATGGTCAATTAACCCTTTCCATTCGCCGTATTGAATATATGCGGGCTTGGGAACGTGTGCGGCAGTTACAAGCAGAAGATGCTACTGTCCGTTCTGGCGTATTTGCAACCAATCGCGGTGGAGCATTGGTACGAATTGAGGGATTACGTGGCTTTATCCCAGGTTCCCACATCAGTACCCGCAAACCTAAAGAAGAATTGGTAGGTGAGGATCTGCCGTTGAAATTCCTAGAGGTAGACGAAGAACGTAATCGCCTCGTTCTATCTCATCGTCGGGCGCTAGTTGAGCGTAAGATGAACCGCCTAGAAGTCGGCGAAGTAGTAATTGGTACTGTTCGTGGTATCAAACCCTACGGTGCTTTCATCGACATTGGCGGCGTCAGTGGTCTACTGCATATTTCAGAGATTTCTCACGAACATATTGATACACCCCATAGCGTGTTCAATGTCAATGATGAAGTGAAAGTTATGATCATTGACTTGGATGCAGAAAGGGGTCGCATTTCCCTATCTACCAAGCAGTTAGAACCCGAACCCGGCGACATGATTAAAAACCGGGATTTGGTCTACGATAAGGCAGAAGAAATGGCTGCTAAGTATCGCGAACAGCTATTAGCCAAGCAGCAAGGTGCTACTGCTGCGGCTGCACCTGCGGAAGTGATTGCAGACGAAGATATTCCACCAGCAACAGAGCTTGATGAAGATATTCCACCAGCAGCAGAACTTGAAGAAGATATTCCAGTAGTTGCGGCAATTGAAACAGAGATTCCAGCAGCGACGGAAACTGAAGAAGAAATTCCAGCAGCGACGGAAACTGAAGAGGAAATTCCACCAGTTCCAGCAGCTATTGAAGAGTAATGAATTTTTTATAGTTTTACTTGTTTTTAAGTAAGAGTATTAAATCATTTTATAAAGAGGGTTTTTCCCTCTTTTTTTATGTGGAGAATCAGTAAAGTGAAGAGTTGGGAGTAGTTAGAAGTTAAATATTATGGCAACCATTAAATGTAGAAATATCACTTTTGATAATATCCAGGCAATTTTGTTTGACAAAAACGGTACTCTAGAAGATTCAGAAACGTATTTGCGATCGCTAGCACAAAAAGCAACGAGGTTAATAGATGCTCAAATCCCTGGAACTGGGGAACCCCTATTAATGGCATTTGGCATCAATGGCAATTTTCTAGATCCCGCAGGTTTAATATCAGTAGCAAGCCGCCGTGAAACAGAAGTTGCGGCTGCGGCATATATTGCCGAAACTGGAAGAGGATGGTTTGAGTGCTTAAAAATAGCCCGTCAAGCTTTGGATGAAGCGGAAAAATACATTGGACAAACTCCTTCACCACTGTTTGTAGGTAGCCTAGAAATTTTGAAATACCTGCGGGATGGTGGTCTAAAACTTGGTATTCTCTCAGCTGCGACAACTGAAGAAGTACGTAATTTTGTAGCCAATCACCAGTTAAGTGATTATATCCAGTTAGAAATGGGCGTAGATGAAGGGCCAAGTAAACCAGATCCGGTGCTATTTTTGCAAGCTTGTCAAGCTTTGGGAGTTGAACCAAACGCTACATTGATGGTGGGTGATTCAGTTGGTGATATGCAAATGGCGCGTAATGCTAAAGCCGCAGGTTGTATTGGTATCACTTGGGTAGGTAAGTCAGATAATGTCCGAGGTGCAGATGTAGTGATTAATCAACTTGATGAAATCCAAATTTTAGAGGATTAATTTAATGTGAGTTCGATGAACTCAAAAAAAACGGCAGTTGGGGCGTTTTCTGCCACATTAGTTTTCAGATGGCATAGAAATCATTTATGTCGCAGAATTTCTGTGTCAAATCAATCAAGATATCTAAGTGTCCATCTATACATGAGAAGAATCTTTCTATTTGATTCGCAAAAATCATTTTAATTTAACATATCAAGATATTTTTGCATCTTTCTTTAGATAGATTGTTAAATAAATCCGTAATATCTCTAATAGAATAAAATAGGAAATTTTTTAGAATCAGGGTAAAGGCATTTAAATTCTGTAATCCATGCCCAGCAAGGGTGAAAAATTTAGTCCCAAAAAGAAATAATGCTTAAACCTTTTGCCCAGTAAGCATTATAAAAATAAGATGCGTTTGCCTTGTCTTTGAGAATGAAGACATTGCGATCGCGATCGCAGCCTCAACTAATTTTTGATCGTTTTTTATTGGTAGAAGCGCATGAATTTTCAAAGCTCTGCTTCACCTGTCATCATTTCTGATTCTAATGATGTCAAAGCTGAAATGTCTTATGTTCAGGGGATGGAACATTTAATTGAGGTTGTTCAAGCATTGTCACTAGCACGGACGCTAGAGCAAATTATGGAGATTGTGCGAAAGTCTGCGCGTGAGTTGACTGGGGCAGATGGGGCTAGTTTTGTTCTACGAGATGGAGATCAATGTTATTACGCAGATGAAGATGCGATCGCTCCCTTATGGAAAGGGCAGCGCTTCCCGATGAGTATTTGCATTGGTGGGCATACAATGCGAAACCGTCAACCCGTTGTGATTAGCGATATTTATGGAGATGAACGAATTCCATTTGCAGCTTACCAACCAACTTTTGTCAAAAGCTTGGCAATGGTGCCGATCCGAATGTGTAACCCCATCGGTGCAATTGGAACATATTGGGCAACCTTACATCAGCCAACGGAAGAAAAAGTAAAACTATTACAGGCATTGGCAGACACAACGGCTGTCGCAATGGAAAACGTGCAGATTTATAATGAATTAGAACAAAGAGTCTACAATCGAACTGCTGCACTAGAAAAAGAAATAGAGGGGCATCAAAAAGTTGAGGCAGAAGTTAGGCGCTTATCTCTAACGGATGAATTAACCGGGGTATACAATCGACGAGGCTTTTTTCTATTTGCAGATCAGCAGTTAAAACTAGCCCATCAGCTACAAAAGCCCTGTTGTCTCTTATTTATAGATATAGATGGATTGAAGCAAATCAATGATACCTTTGGGCATGAAGTTGGAGATCGGGTAATAGTAGACGCCGCAGACTTGCTAAGTCAAACCTATCGAGATTCTGACATCGTTGCCCGATGGGGAGGCGATGAATTTGTTGTATTCATTCCGAAATGTTCAGATCATACGAATACAATTAGTGTTCGTCTACAAAGTAAGATTGATTTATTTAATCAGAATCGAGATAGAAGTTATCGTCTATCAATGAGTATTGGAGTTCAAGACTGCGTTATCAATGAAGATGTTTCATTGGAAAAACTCATATTACAGGCAGATGAGTTGATGTACCAGCAAAAACGTGCCAAGCGAAGTTCTAGCAATAACAACAGCAGCTTTTAATCTTTTAGAAACCATATCTAATGTTAATACTCAGCTTTTTTTTCTCTTTTTTCATTCCCGATCGTCTACTGTTTTGACCTGATTCTCAATAAACACTATTGTAATACCAATTCAATTAATCATTGCAACACATCCTTGGGTAAAGACGCGATGAATCGCGTCTCTACAAATGGTCTATTTGTCGCATTTTTTTTCTAATTGCTATAATCTTTACAAATTATACTTTTTAGTTTTTTATTCGTTGAAATTACGTTAATTTATTGCAATTAGATAAAGTCCATAAATAATCAAAATGCAATTAGATCGATTACTCTACTGGACTTTATTTCTAACTATTATTATATTTTTATCTAACAGGAGAGAGTTTATTAAATCAATTTTATTCTTCGTCTCTCTTCTCTTCTAAATTAGTTATTTTTGTATTTTGCAGAAGGATATTGTCTTCCTGATTGTGTTTTTCTTCTTTCTTTTCTTGTACAACTTGAGTGGCATATATTTCCACATCTCGCTGAATAATATCTTCTACATGACTTGCAAATAGATTAAATGCCTGTTCGTGGCTTGGATAAATCCGATAAGGGCCTGTCAACTGTGAAAATTGCCACCCTTGGGTTTTTAAAGACTCAACTGTTCGGCGATAGTGTCGCCAGCGTTCTCCATAGTGAAAAAACTCTTCAATGGCAGCACTGATAGCAACTATTTGGCTCAAACCAAAAGTTGACCACATAATGATATCCCTGTTGTTAGGTTTGAAATTAGTGTTAATATTTAAACTTACCAATGCCGGGAGAATTACACCACCAATAATAGTTGTTATCCGTAAAAAATAATGGCGATCGCGCGATAAATTCGCCTTACTTTCCATCCAGAGTACTTGTTCTAACCAGCGCGATCGCAAAAAATGTTTTTGCACATCACCTAAGTTAATACCTGCAAATAATTTGTTAAAATCTTCTTTTAAAAATTCGTGATAACTATCTTTTTTTGCCATTTTTTACTCCTAATTAGAAAGTAACCCCTTAATTACTTTGCCTAAATTCTCAACTCCTTTCTCTATGTCGATTAAGTCGATGTATTGTAATGTACCAGATTTAGCTAGCTTTTTGGCTCGTTCATCAGTAGCCTTTCCATGCAAAGCATCCACAAGTATATCTGCGGTTCTACCACTACCAGCAATCACAAGAACTAACCTGCCACTATCAACGCTAGAAAACGCATCCTTAAAGGTAATTTCGCCACCGTTCAAGAGTAGTGTCATCGAAGGTGCATCATTGGCTAACATAGTCGCAACGTGAGATATCCAAGGAGACTCGTCGCCCCAATCATTACCAGGAACTAGCACGAAATGAGTATGGTTTGGCTCTAAGAGTATTAAATCAGCAGCAGTTTCCGAATGATTAGGTAAAGCCACTTTGCTTTCGGGTGTCACACCAACTAAAGCAAACTTAGCACCTATCTGGGTACGAGCTGCACCCATCATTCGCATAATTCCTACATCCGTACCTCCATCCACGACATAAGCCCCTAAAGTTTCGGCAATGGGGGCTAAAACTTCCACAAACAACCTTTGAATTCGGAGAAAGTCAGCTTCACTGATGTTACTTGCACCTCCCACTACTACTAAAACAGGACGCGAACCGCCAAGCCCTATTTCCTCAAGAGCATTTGGCAATTCTGCTTGCTGCTCAACTTGAGTAGCTAATGCCGTTTTCCCATTGTCAAAGGTAAGTTTTAAACAACTTTTCATTTTTTAAAAATACTGACTGCTTAGGTTTCCCAGCGTAGTGCTTCGCAGTCATTTTCGGCAAGTGTTGTATTCCGTTGTCACCTGAAAAATAAGGAATTTTATGATGCTTTTGTAGAGGTTGATCGTTGATTAATGCGTTACCAAATTTCCTATTATATGTAAATGTCGATGCCTGCTGTGGTGACAGTGCTTTGTCGTACCCCTCCGAGGAAGCAAGCTATGCGTAGTATCTCGTAGAGAAGTGCAGACTACACTTACACTAAAGTTTTTTATGATTATTTTGCTTACTGGAAAATTTTTGATGCACAAAGTAATAACTTCTTGTTTGTTAGCATTATAAATTATGATTTTGCACTTTATTTATGGACAAAATCGCCAAATTTTAAGTTAATCTGAATGATTTGATTTTAACTATAAGTTCCTGCTCTATCACTTATTACCGTAACAGGTTCTGACTCTATATCCTCTATCTTATTAAACTCTCCAGCCCGCCAGCTATCTGTTATATCCTTGATAAAACTGGCAATTGGGATTGCAATTAACAAACCCAGTACTCCTCCCAATTTTGCACCCAGCAATAAAGAAATCACCACCCATACAGGATTTAAGCCAGTCAAATTGCTGAGAATTCGAGGTGCAATAATATTAGAATTAACTTGGTCGATCGCAACAGCTACACCTAAGACTTCCACCCCTAACCAAAAATTTTGCAGCGCTACCAATAAACTTACTATGGCAATACCGACTCCTGTACCAAAGGGGAAGAGTGAAAATAAGCCAATACCAATGCCAAAAAGTAAAGCTAGGGGAACTTGCAGCGCCAAAAACACCAGAGTAATTGTCACCCCTAACACAGCTCCCAATGTTGCTTGACCGATAAAGTAATTGTGGAAATCCTCTCGCAGTAATTCCCGTACTCTTGACCCTATATTAGGGGGAAACCACTGAAAAATTCCGTCCCAAAGACGTTCACCATTCAATATTAGGTAAATGGTCAACACTACTGCCAGTAGCACATTGAGGACAATACCAATGGTATCGACAGCAAAACCAAGAATTCTACCAGTGAAGGACTGAAGTTGGTTAGATAATCTTTCCAGAACTTGGGTAAATAAACCACTTAAATTAATCGGAAGTTGCTGTTGACTTAACGCCCAATCCTGAAAAGCTTGCAGCTGCTGAGTACCAGAATCAATCCAACTAGGCAAAATATTAGCCAGTTCAACGAGCTGTTGAATAATCAGGGGAACCAAGGTGATGCCTAAAGCTACTAAAACCACTAGAGTCAAAAGCAACACTCCCCCGATCGCTAAGTTGGGTTTCACCCCTTGTTCCTGGAGAAACTGGATTGGATAGTTCAAGACAAAAGCTAGCAAGATGGCGGCGGCAATAATGCTAACTAAGGGTTGAAAATACTGTATAACCTGGAGCAATAGCCAGCCGTTGAGAATGGCAATGGGAAACGCCAATCCTATAGTTAACCATCGCGGTAGTTTGTTTGCTGATTGCATTAGTGATGACCCCATAAGAGTTCGTTCTAACTTTATTTTGGCTTCTTGGGATGTGGGGAGTGGGGGAAGAAGAATTAATAATTAATGCCCAATGACAAATGACAAATAACTAATCCCCAAATTATGTTGGATTTTTCTCAATAAAATCCAACATAATTTTCTGATGCATTGCCCCTAAAGGTCGCACTTCGCCAGCATTTTGTGAATAACAGTTACCTTGGCGAATATCTTCTGGCGTAAATAACGCCATATCCCAACCCTCATTCAGCACTAGTTGATTTAATTCCACCAAGAGTGGTGCATGAAAGACATGACGGACAACTCTTTCATTGGGATAACAGCCAAATTCAAGAAAGGGTGGTAGACTATAGCCGATTTCTTCTAAAATTTCTCGTTTTACCGCTACATCTGGCGTTTCACCAGGTTCGATGTGACCGCCAAACAGCGCCCAGTAACCAGGGTAGAGAATACCGGGGATGTTGTCACGCAGTTGCATGAGAAACTTGTTTTTCTGGTAGAGAATTGCGATCGCTACGTGCACCTGTTGATTGTTCATGTGTTTATTTTTAATTGCTGATTATTCTTCTTCTAAATAAACTTCTCCCAATTCTTTGCCAGCTAAAGGAATACTTCGGTAGCGAATTTTACCCTTAATTACAACTTCTGAACCTTCACCCAGATTCTTTTGATTGGTGACTACCCAAATTTTGCCCGTTGAGTCCTTAATTTTATAAGCCCACTGTTTGATCAGGGGAGCTTGCTTTTCTACCTGACCTTGGATGTAAACTATAGCCTGATTGTCTTGTTTTGGTTTAATCTCTCCAATTGGAGTGACATTTGTACCAATTTTTAAGCCAGCACCACGCAAACCAGGCGATGTCAAGTTACCACAACTACAAAGTCCTGCTATCAGAAAAAAAGTCAACCCCAAACGGTAAGGAACAATACTGTGCCCGTACAAGAACGAAAGAGATAAATTTCTTATTTGTCGCATAAAAGCCACCGATTTATTTATTTTGGGCATTTGGCACAAGAGGCAGAGGTGCAAAGGCGAAAGACTTACTGCAACTTATTTCTCCCCTGCTCCCCCTGCTCCCCGGCTCCTCTGCTCCCCCACTCTTCCACTCCCACTTTCCCAATTCTTTATTCTTCAGATGATGCCGCTGATCTGAGAAAATAAACATTATGAATTTACTGTGAGAGAAACGCTACGACATCAAACAGCAACACAATAATAGTCGAAAGTCAAGAGTTAAGAATCAATATTTTCATTTTGGACTTTGGACAAAAAGCGAACATAGCTGGAAATTTTCATGGAAACAAAAACTGCCAAACTCCTTGATGGAAAAGCTTTAGCTGCAAAAATTCAGCAAGAACTTTCTGTTGCTATTACACAATTACAACCAAAAATTGGACGACCTCCTGGTTTAGCAGTGTTGATGGTTGGTGATAACCCAGCATCAGCCGCTTATGTACGCAATAAAGAGAAAGCCTGCGCTAAAGTTGGGATCGCTTCTTTTGGTAAGCATTTCCCTGCCGAAACTACCCTTGAGGAGTTAGAAGAGGTAATTGCTGCACTCAACCACGATGAAAGAGTGGATGGCATTCTTGTGCAGTTGCCCTTACCTAACCACCTGGATGCTGTAACTCTGCTACATCAGATCGATCCCGATAAAGATGCTGATGGACTGCACCCAGTTAACTTGGGGCGACTAGTACGGGGAGAAAGCGGTTTACGTAGCTGCACCCCGGCTGGTGTGATGCGGCTTTTACAAGAATATGAGATTCCTTTGCAGGGAAAACAGGCAGTAGTGGTGGGGCGCAGTATTTTGGTGGGTAAACCGATGGCGCTGATGCTATTAGAAGCTGATGCTACAGTCACGATCGCTCACTCGCGATCGCATGACCTCAAAACCATCACCCAAAATGCTGATATTCTAATTGCAGCAGTAGGTCGTCCCGGATTGATCTCTGCTGATATGGTGAAACCGGGCGCTGTTGTGGTAGATGTGGGGATGAATCGCGTCACCGATGCTAATGGCAAAAGTCGTCTCATTGGCGATGTCCATTTTGAATCAACCGCTGATGTCGCAGGATTTATCACCCCAGTTCCTGGTGGTGTTGGCCCGATGACTGTTGCCATATTGTTGGAAAATACATTTGCTAGCTATTCTAGAGCGGCAAAAGAAGAAAGAGAGTGAAGAGTTAAAAGTTATTCTTAATAACTCTTAACTTCTAAATACCGTACAGACGCGATGAATCGCGTCTCTGCTCCTAACTCTTCATTTTTTTCAGCCCCCCAGCACCTTAAAATTGTGACGTATAAGGCAAAAATCGCAAAATATCAGGAATTAAAGAATGGTAGCAACTGATAACGTCCAAAAGACACCACCAGAGGAAGCCACATTTAACTTAGCAGGCTATCTAAAAGAGCGACAAAAGCTTTGTGATAATGCTCTGGATCGGTCTATCCCAGTCATTTATCCAGAAAAGATTTATGAGGCGATGCGCTACTCGTTATTAGCTGGAGGTAAGCGTGTACGTCCTATTCTTTGCCTTGCCACCTGTGAAATGATGGGTGGAACCATTGAGATGGCCATGCCAACGGCTTGTGCCGTGGAAATGATCCACACAATGTCGTTGATTCATGATGACCTCCCGGCGATGGATAATGACGATTACCGTCGTGGCAAGCTGACGAATCATAAAGTCTATGGGGAAGATGTGGCGATTTTGGCTGGGGATGGCTTGTTGGCTCTTGCTTTTGAGTCTGTTGCCATTGAAACCCCTCAAAGCGTTAAGAGAGAAGTCGTCTTGCAGGTTATTGCCCGTCTTGGTCGAGCATTAGGGGCAGGTGGTTTGGTCGGCGGTCAAGTTGTCGATTTAGAGTCGGAAGGTAAATCTGATATTTCCTTAGAAACCCTAAATTTCATTCATAAACACAAAACAGCCGCCCTCTTGGAAGCTTGCGTAGTTTGTGGCGGACTGATTGCTAATGCATCACCTGAAGATGTGCAGCGACTAACCCGTTATGCTCAAAATATTGGGCTAGCATTCCAAATCATTGATGATATTTTGGATATCACTTCTACCCAAGAGGAATTAGGTAAAACAGCTGGCAAAGACCAAAAAGCTCAGAAAGTTACCTATCCCAGCCTTTGGGGACTTGAGGAATCTCGCTCAAAAGCCCAAGAGCTAGTTAAAGAAGCTTGTGTGGAATTAGAACCATTTGGAGACAGAGCTAAACCACTCCAAGCGATCGCTCATTATATTACCAGCCGTAATAACTAGTAACGCTTTGGGTAATTCGTAATTCGTAATTCGTAATTCGTAATTCCCATACCACAAGCGTTTTATTGATTGGGAATGGGTAGTTTATTTACACCATACTGTACTACTACTGCCCAGTGGAATTCAAAATTCACTCATTCAAAATTAAAAAAGCTTATCAAGTAAGCTTTTAGGTGATTTTGAAGAGTTGGTCTGTTTCCCCCGTGATGTACTAGATTAATTTGGGATTTTGGGTTGAATCTAAATGTTTCCTCAACCAACAACTGCTGCTAATATTTACTAACCTAACCAAAATAACATGCAGGACATAGGCAACATTTTAGACAACCGGGTGCTGCTGGTTGCTCTGGTAGCTTGTTTAATTGCTCAAGCATTAAAGCTCGTAGTTGAGATCGTCAAACATCGCAAATTGAATGTGCGTGTTTTGGTGACAACTGGAGGTATGCCCAGTGCCCATTCGGCTCTGGTTACAGCTCTAGCCGCTGGTGTAGGGCAAACACTGGGTTGGGCATCTCCTGATTTTGCCGTTGCGATCGTTTTTGCCATCATTGTCATGTATGATGCAGCCGGAGTTCGCCAAGCGGCTGGTAAGCAAGCTCGTATTCTCAATCAAATGATTGATGAATTATTCCATGAAAAACCAGACTTTAGCCAAGACCGTCTGAAAGAATTACTCGGACATACACCAGTTCAGGTAATCGCTGGGTCGGCTTTGGGTATAACCATCTATTGGTTAGCTAGGTCTGCTTATTAAACTAGGGCAATAAATCTTTGTTTGAGGAGATATTGATAATTAGTAACTGGTAATTTGTCAATCAATTTTGGATTTTAGATTTACCCCGTAAATAAATTCAGGGGATTAAGGATGAAAGGATTTGTTCCAAATAACTTGCTTCACGCAAAGCGAGTATAAATATATTCGCTGAAAACCCTTTGAAATTTTGAATTTAAAATCCCAAATTAGGTCAATTGACAAATTACCACTCTGGTAGATCGCATCAAGATACCAGTGAACTTAATATCACTAAAACCGCACAGTCGAACGCAGCAGAATCACCTTACGACTATCTACTAGGCTGGCAACAAAACCGCCATTGTTTAGCTTTTGCAATGTATTATACGCTTCAGTTTGGTTAGTGGTATAAACTGCTAGCAAGTAAGGGCGTTGTCCATAAGAAACAAAACCGACGTTACCTCCGACTACTTGCTGCACACTATTTACTAATTCTGGACGGTTGTAATAATCTACCAGTACTGCATAACCTTCTCCTAATGCTTGAGGATTATAGCTGACTGTCTGCTGAGGTGGTTTTGGCTGTGACTGTGGCTGCGGCTGCACATCTGCCGTTGTTGTTGGTCGAGTGGTAATTATGGCAGACAAGCCAACAATATTGCTGACATATCTTGCCCAACGATTGGCGTCGTCAATTTTGTTAAAACCCCCGACTCGCGTCACTGTTTCGTTGAGATATTTGCAGGTGATAGTTTTCAGTTCGGGTGGTAAGGCGCTACGTAACTGCTTTTGATTATTTGCTGTGGGACTGACTACTAATAAAAGATACTCACCCGCATTTGGTGGTTGACAAGAGGGAATGGTTTTTTGAGCAAGTACAGAACTCATGCCACCAATCAACCCTACAATCGCTAATCCTAAAACACTTGGTAAATTCTGAAATCTATGCACAAAAGTTAGATTATGTAAATTAAGGTGTCTTAGAAGATTTTATAAGAAAAAAGCTGAAAACCTAGCTACTTCAGTATGGTGATGAAATATGTGTCAAAAAATATATTTTGTTACTCAAAAATAAAATTAGGGAATGAGGAGTAAAGAAGGGAACAGGTTATAGGTTACAGGGTACAGATTATTCTCCATAACCTGTCACCTGTCACCTCTCCCCTAAGCAATGCCTAAGATACGGTAACTAACGATGCTAAAGCATCTGGTATTGCCTCAGAAGGAGCCTGGAATTCGCCAGTGATGACGTACTCTAAACGCAGTTTTAACCAAGTAATAAATTGAGGATTTGTAGAAATAATTGCGACTGCTGGTTGGGGACACTTTGCTTTTAGCTCTTTAAACTGCGGTGTTTCCAAGAAAGCTGGTTGCTCAACTAACCAAAAATCGATTTGTTTTTCTTGTTCGTGGTAGTTACGGGTGCGTTCTTTGAGAACTTCGTGTATCGGTTCTTCTTCGAGAAGAAAGCGGTGACTTGCCAAAACGTAATGGTATGTTTGCATTTTCATCCTTTGGTTGCTATGTGAATAATTTCAGGGCACAGTGACTCTGTACCCTGACAAACTAACTTTTGTGGGATTTCTTGAACCAAGAACTGAACGGACAAGCACTTTTCTGGTTTTCAGATTTTGTCGGTTTGCCACCAGATGTTAGCTTTTCCAAGAACAGATTATTGTCGAAGTAGTGTTCTAAGGAAATAACCTTCAAGTCATCGGTAACTTTTGCAATGCTCATACCGATAATTTCTATTGTCTCTCCAGTAG
The DNA here is from genome assembly GCF_963920915.1 of Nostoc sp. PCC 9305. NCBI lineage: Bacteria > Bacillati > Cyanobacteriota > Cyanophyceae > Nostocales > Nostocaceae > Nostoc > Nostoc sp. PCC 9305. The sequence goes on along the minus strand of NZ_CAWUDN010000051.1, from coordinate 38,447 downwards.
GTGCATGGCCTTTATATTCTCCGTTAAAATGTCCCCAATGCCGCCATTTAAATGTGACATTTGGGGGCCCGGAAAAAACTTCCAGAACTTCCCAAGGAAATCCTTGAGGGAATGTTGTGTGGAAGACTTTTGCGGATGATTCAAAGGTTTCTTCTGAAGCTTTGTAATGCTCTGAATCAGGCATAAATAGATTGTAAGTACCTTGGGCGGATAAATCTGCTGCGGTATACTCTACTCCGCCATTGGTACTGACGCGAAAGTTGTCATTCACAATAGATAACCACTCTTGCGGGTTAGCTTTGAAGGATACCTCCATCTCAAAGGTTCTCACCAAATTTTGCACGATCGCTTCCAGTGTTCCTTCAAGATGATTATAGATACTTTCTTTAGCGAGATTTTCTTTTGAACGGGAATAATCAGGCGGTGTCTGATAGCGCCACTCGACATCAGTGCTTTCTGCTATCACCTTATCCCGATCCTGTACCCAAAGTGGCAGGTTGTTAGATTGTGTTGCGCTCATAGAAGTTTTTGCTGAAGATTTGATCCCAATTTCTAGATTTCGCAGTGACAACCCCTCTAGGTTATAGGTTACAGGTTATAGGTTACAGGTTACAGGTTATCAGTTTCTTCCCCTATTCCCTATTCCCTATCCCCTGTCACCTGTCACCTCTGATAGCTTGCTTCATCTCGCGGACTGCCCTTTCCATACCTACTAATGCTGCCCGACTGATGATGGTATGACCAATGTTCAGTTCCTCCATGCCTGGAAGCGCAGCCACCGGATAGACGTTCCAGTAGGTGAGTCCATGACCAGCGTTAACTCGCAATCCGGCTTGAATCGCTTGTTCACAACCTTTAGCTAATATGGCTAGTTCTCGGTGGCGATTTGTTTCATCCTTAGCCTCAGCATATTGTCCGGTGTGCAATTCAATAAACTGCGCCTGTATCTTGACAGAGGCTTCAATTTGTGCTGGTTCGGCGTCGATAAATAAACTAACTGGAATGCTAGCGCTTTGCAATTTATCGACTATTTCCCCTATTCTAGCAATTTGGAGGGCAATATCTAGTCCGCCTTCTGTTGTGACTTCTTCGCGTTTTTCGGGGACTAAAGTCACGTAATCTGGTTTGATATCGAGAGCGATCGCTAGCATTTCATCTGTAGCGGCCATTTCTAAATTAAGATGCGATCGCACTGTTTGCCGCAATATCCGCACATCCCGATCTTGAATATGTCGCCGATCTTCACGCAGATGCACCGTAATTCCATCCGCACCCGCTAATTCTGCCAGTACCGCCGCCGCTACCGGGTCTGGTTCCACCGTCCGCCGCGCTTGCCGGATAGTGGCGATGTGGTCAATGTTAACGCCAAGTGTAGGCACCCCAAGTTTCTCCCAAATCCACAGTCTTCAGAACTTGATTTTACCGGAAATAGCGGTAGTTTTGCTGAAGGAGCTACAGATAGATTACACGCGTACAATGCGATTGTTTAAAAGAAAGCTGAGTTAGCAAAAGCTTATTCTTGGGCAAACTACTTTAAATAAGTAGCTGATTTCACAAGAGTTGATGAAGTATGAATACAGCAGTTGAGCCGATGGACAAGTTTTTGAACTATCGAATTAGCGAACAACTTTATGCAGGCTCTAGAACCTTAGTTTACCGTGCTATTCGAGAGGCGGATGGACTTCCGGTTGTGATTAAACTGCTCCAGCAAGAGTATCCTACCTTCAATGAACTGCTGCTGTTCCGTAATCAGTACACTATTGCTAAAAATCTTGACCTACCCGGTATTGTTCGTCCCTACAGTCTGGAACCTTACCGCAACAGCTATGCTTTGGTGATGGAGGATTTTGGCGGCATTTCCCTCAAAGATTGGCTCAACCAAAAAATAGGGAGCAACCAATATACTCTGACAGAGTTCTTGGATATTGCGATCGCTTTGAGTAATACTCTTGACGGACTCTATCGCCATCGAATTATCCACAAAGATATCAAGCCAGCCAACATTCTCATCAACCCGGAAACTAAGCAAGTCAAGTTGATTGACTTTAGTATTGCCTCTCTTTTACCTAGAGAAACCCAAGAAATTTACAGTCCCAATATTTTAGAAGGTACTCTCGCCTACCTTTCCCCAGAACAAACCGGGCGGATGAATCGCGGAATCGACTATCGCAGTGATTATTATTCCCTTGGCGTTACTTTCTATGAATTGCTGGCTGGATACCTACCCTTTGAGTCTAACGATCCGATGGAGTTAGTTCACTGTCATATTGCCAAGCAGCCAGAACAATTAGGGGGCAGGGGACAGGGGGCATGGGGCAGGGGGCAGGAGGCAGGAGGCAGGAGGGAAGAAGAGATTCCCGATGTTCTTTGTGAGATTGTGATGAAGTTGATGGCGAAAAATGCTGAAGATCGCTATCAGAGTGCATTAGGGCTGAAATTTGATTTAGAAAAATGTTTGTCTCAATTGCAGGAAATTGGCTCGATTAAATCTTTTGAATTAGGGGAGCGGGATATTTGCGATCGCTTTATCATCCCAGAAAAACTCTACGGTCGCCAAGCCGAAGTTCAAAATTTACTGGATGCCTTTGAGAGAGTCAGTCAGGGAAGCACTGAAATTATGTTGGTAGCAGGCTTCTCTGGTATTGGCAAAACTGCTGTGGTGAACGAAGTCCACAAGCCAATTGTGCGACAACGGGGTTATTTCATTAAAGGTAAATTTGACCAATTCCAGCGCAACATCCCTTTCTCTGCTTTTGTGCAAGCTTTTCGAGACTTAATCGGGCAACTGCTGAGTGAAACTGACGCCCAATTCGAGCGGTGGAAGTCCAAAATTCTTTCTGCTTTGGGTGAGAACGGACAAGTGATGATTGAGGTGATTCCAGAACTGGAAAGTATGATTGGTAAACAGCCACCTGCGCCGGAACTGTCTGGAAGTGCGGCACTAAATCGCTTCAATTTGCTGTTTTTGAAATTCACTCAAGTCTTCACTGCATTAGAACATCCATTGGCGATCTTTATTGACGATCTGCAATGGGCAGATTCTGCTTCTTTAAAGTTACTGCACTTGTTAATGAGCGAAGCTGACATCCGCTATCTACTGTTAATTGGTGCTTATCGAGATAACGAAGTCAACCCAGTACATCCGCTGATGCTGACTTTGGAAGAGATTCAGAAATTAGATGCCACAGTCAATACGATTACCTTATTACCCCTCGATCGGGTTTCTATCAATCATTTGGTTGCAGATACATTGAGTTGCTCTTTAGCTTTAGCCACACCTTTAACAGAATTATTATTGAGCAAAACTAAAGGTAATCCTTTCTTCAGCACGCAGTTTCTCAAAGCGTTACATCAAGATCGACTAATTACATTTAATTTTGATGGTGGTTATTGGGAATGTGATATTGCTCAGGTGCGATCGCTCGCTCTTACCGATGATGTCGTAGAGTTCATGGCAATTCAACTTCAGAAGTTGCCAACAGAAACTCAAGAAGTTTTGAAGTTAGCAGCTTGTGTAGGAAATCAATTTGATTTAGCGACATTAGCGATCGTTCATGAAAAATCACGGTTGGAAACAGCTACTGATTTTTGGAAAGCTGTGCAAGATGGGTTGATTATTCCTACCAATGAGGTTTATAAGTTCTACCATGATGAGTCTGAATTTATAATTCAGAATTCAGAATTTCAGCAATACAATTCTCCTGACTCTTGCTCTTACAGATTTCTTCATGACCGTGTTCAGCAAGCGGCTTATTCTCTTATCCCTGAATCTCAACGAAAAGCTACTCATTTCAAAATTGGGCAATTACTGTTAAGCAATACACTACCTGAAGCGCTTGAAGCTAGTATTTTTGATATTGTTAATCAGCTAAATGAGGGAATTGACATAATTGATGAACAATCCCAAAGATATGAAATGGCTCAACTGAATCTAATTGCTGGTAAGAAGGCAAAAGTTTCTACTGCTTATAAAGCAGCTCTTAAGTATTTCACCTTGGGCAGAGAATTACTAATAGATGAAAGTTGGTTAATTAATTATAATATTACGTTTGAATTACATCGAGAATCCGCAGAATGTGAATATCTAACTGGTAGTTTTGACCAAGCCGAAAGATTATTTGAAATAGCATTAGCTCAAAGTCAAGATAGGTTCAAAAAAGTAGATATTTATAGGATTCAGATGTATCTGAAAATGACTCAGGGGGAAAATATAGCAGCTAGTATTGAAGCTGGAGTAAAAGGTTTGAGCATCATGGGGATGAATCTGCCAGTTACTTCTGAAGAACAGCAAGCTGCTATCGAAACTGAACTTCAAGAATTAAAAGCTAAACTGCAAACGGTTCGTATATCAGATTTATTCGATCTGCCTGAGATGACAGATCGAGATCAGAAGGTTTGTATGGCTATTTTAGCTGACCTTTGGGCAGCAGCTTATATGGGAGGAGATCAATACCTCAGTTGCTTGGCTCCTCTATTAATGATCGGTTTATCGTTGAAATATGGCAATGCAGAAAGCTCTGGTTTTGCTTACTGTTTATATGGAATGAATTTGGCAAATCAAGGAAATTATCAAACGGCTTATGAGTTTGGTACATTAGCACTAAAACTCGATCGTCACTTCAATAGTACCCAATTTATTTTTAAGACCAATAATATCTTTGCACATACTACAAATCCCTACAATCAGCATTTAAAAACGAATTTGCCGCTTTCTCAACAATCATTCCAAATCTGTCAAGAAACTGGAAATTTGGTGTTTGGTGTTTGGGCGGTTTCGTTTTTGATTTGGGCGATGTTAATTAAAGGCGATCGCCTTTCGGATGTTTATGCGGAAACTGAAAAATATCTGAGCTATGTCCAACAGGTTAATGATGCCAATATGCTGTATGCCTTTACTTTACAGCGGCAGTTCTTATTAAACCTGCAAGATATATCTAAAACCACCGATTTATTAGACGATCGCAATAACGAAGATATTCCTTATATCGAAGTGTGGAGACAGAAGAACAACTTTGAACATGGAATTAATTGGTATTGCTTTCTCAAAATCCAATTATCGTACCTTTATGGGCGCTATGCAGATGCTGCGGAAGCAGCAGAAGAAGCTGAAAAAACTCTTGCTTGTAACTCTGGTTTTTTCCCAATTATTCAGTATTACTTCTATTATCCACTCAGTTTGATAGCTCTCTATCCCAATGTGACATTAGAGAAGAAAAAGCAGTATTGGGACATTATTCGAGAGCATCAACAAATTCAGAAAACCTGGGCTAATAGTTGCCCAGACAACTTTCTACATCGATATCTATTGTTATCTGCGGAAATAGCAAGAATTTCTGGCAAGTATATGGATGCAATCGAATCATACGATCGCGCCATTGCTAAAGCTAAAGAAAATGAATACGTTAATGAAGAAGCTCTCGCCAACGAACTTGCAGCCAAGTTCTATTTAGAATGGGGCAAAGAACGCATAGCTCAAGAATATTTGATTAATGCTTACTATTGTTACACTCGCTGGGGTGCTAAAGCCAAAGTCGATGATTTAGAACAACGTTATCCACAACTGCTAGCCCCGATTTTACAACAGAAGCGTTCACTACTCACATCCAATGAGACGTTCGCAAATATTGACAGCATTAGTACCTTCCACCCAAGCATTCATAAATCAGTAACCTCTAGCAGCAACACATCAGTAATGCTAGATTTGGCAACAGTTTTAAAAGCCTCTCAGACTCTTTCCAGTGAAATTGAACTGGATAAATTACTTACGAAGCTGTTGCAAGTGGTGATTGAAAATGCTGGAGCAGATAAGTGTGCGTTACTACTACTTAAAGAAGGTAGATTGCTAGTTGAGGCGACTGCTCAGGTTGGGCAGCAATCAACAGTGTTACAGTCCATTTTTGTGGAAGATAGTACAGACGTTCCTCATAGCCTAATTTACGCTGTCAAACGCAGCCTGGAACCTACCGTTATTTTTGATACAACATTGTATCTGTATCCGGCGCTAATAGCCGATCCCTATATTATTCGTCAGCAACCTAAAAGCTTGCTGTGTACGCCAATTTTCTATCAAGGGAAACTCTTAGGGATTTTATATTTAGAAAACAATCTGATGAGTGGAGCATTTACTAGCGATCGCGTCGAAATTCTCAATCTATTATGCACTCAAGCTGCAATCTCCCTGGAAAATGCCCGACTTTATCAGCAAGCACAAAATACTTTAGAAAACTTGGGACAGACGGAACAATTCTTGCGGTTAATTATGGACAATATCCCCCAATCTGTTTTCTGGAAAGACCGCAATAGTGTTTATTTAGGCTGTAATCATAAGTTTGCTCAAGCTTCAGGTGTAGGAATACCAGAAAATGTTGTTGCTAAAACAGACTACGATTTATCTTGGACTCGCGAGGAATCAGATTGGTATGTAGAGTGCGATCGCCGCATTATGGAATCTGGAGAAGCTGAACTCAATATTATTGAAACATTACAGCAAGCAGATGGAAAACAAATCTGGTCTAATACAAATAAAATTCCTTTAAAAGATAGAGAAGGAAACGTTTTTGGCATCCTTGGAACGTCTGAAGACATTACTAAATACCAGCAATCGCAAAAATTGCTGCAACAGCAAAAGCAACAATTAGAACAAGCATTGCAAGAACTCCAAACGATGCAATTACAATTAATACAAGGTGAAAAAATGTCTGCTCTTGGTAACTTGGTAGCAGGTGTTGCCCATGAAATCAACAATCCTGTCGGCTTCATTGCTGGCAACTTAGAACCAGCCAAAGATTATGTCAAGGATTTGTTCGGTCTAATTAATCTTTATCAAGAAAAATTTCCTAATCCCGGCTCAGATATTCAAGATGAAATTGATGCCATTGACCTGAATTATTTACGTGAAGATTTACCTAAATTGCTAGACTCGATGAAATTGGGTGTTAGCCGTATTCGCAGTATTAGTACCAGTTTGCGAACATTTTCTAGAGCAGATAAAGATTATAAAGTTCCCTTTGATATTCACGAGGGTATTGACAGCAGTATTCTGATTCTGAGACACCGTTTAAAAGCTAACGAAAACCGTCCGGCAATTGAGGTGGTGAAGAATTATGGCAAACTACCTCTAGTAGAATGCTTTGCTGGACAACTTAATCAGGTGTTTATGAACTTGTTAGCAAATGCCATTGATGCACTTGAACAATACAATGCAGAACGGAGTTTAGAAGCGATTCTTGCTAACCCCAATTGCATCACCATTCAAACTTGTGTAGCAGACTCAGGTCAGAATATTTTGATTAAGATTGCTGATAATGGCGTGGGGATGTCAGCAGAGGTTAAACAAAAAGTATTTGACCATTTGTTCACCACCAAACCTGTCGGAAAAGGCACTGGATTAGGGTTAGCGATCGCTCGTCAAATTGTGGTAGAAGCACATGGCGGTTCGCTCTCTTGTACTTCCGAACTGGGAAAAGGGACAGAGTTTGTCATTCAAATCTCTACTCAACAACAATAATTAGTGCTGAGTTATGAGTGCTGTTAGGGACTTCCAAGAAATAAATTATCCAATCTTGTGGGGTGGGCATCTTGCCCGCCTTTGGTTACTGGGCGGGCGAGACGCCCACCCCACAATAAATAGTTGGAGATTTTTTTATTTGGAAGTCCCTTAGCGGTAGCGGGGCGTTTAGCCCGTGCTGAGTAATTTCTACTTTACTCGGCACTTTTTATTTTTACTTTTTAAATTTTAACTTGGAGTAAAGCTACGATGATACTTAAATTGCGGAAAATCTGGTTGAAAATAAATCACCGATGGAGTGCAATAATCAACAAAAAATACTACTCAGTTAAATGGCGATCGCGCAACTTACTATTATTATCAATTGTGGTGATTCTATCCATTAGCATTAGCGCCACAGCTATTACTAGTTACAAGATTGTTAAGGGATTGCTGCTCGATAGTCTCAAGGAACAAGCACTGTTAAAAACACGGCAAGGTGAGGATGATATCGATAACTGGTTAGCCATTCGGAAGACAGAAATTAAGACTTTGGCAAATTCTGTTGTGGTGCGATCGCTAGATTGGCCTGTGATGGAACCTTACTTGCAATCTGAATTGAAGCGGCTGCAAACGTTTTTGCTCATGGCATTGGCTACATCAGATAGTACATTAATCAATACTTACGGAGATCATCTCAATGTTAAAGACCGAGAATTTTTTCAGCGGAGTATGACGGGTGAAACTATAGCAGCCGATCCAATTATTGGACGCACAACCAAACAGTTACAGATTCAGATTAGTTCGCCGATTCCTGCCGAAAGAGGTACAAAGCCAGCAGGTGTTTTAATGGGAGGAATTCCAATTAACCGGGTCGTTGAGGTCATCAGCAATTTACATCAAGGTAAAGGCAGCTATGCTTTTGCCCTGAATTCTCAAGGAATTCCCATCGCCCATCCCAACACGGAACTAATTGGTACACCCGAAAAAGCTGCCAAGAGTTTTCTGAACTCGCGCAATCCCAGATTAGTTGAAATTAGCCAAAAAATGGTAGCTAAACGCACAAATATTGAATTGCTTCAACTGGATGGTAAGTGGAGTTATGTTGCTTACACTCCCCTGAGAGAGGCAAATTGGTCAGTAGCGTTAATTGTGCCAAAAGAAAATATTGAATCGCCATTACAGGCGTTGAACCTGTTGGCTACAGTTTTGGGAGGATTGTTATTGGTTGGGTTGATTAGTGCATGGCGACAGGTGCAGCTATACGAACAGATTCGCGATCGCGCCTTTGTTTCTAGCCAGCAGGCGCAACAACTCAGCAAAACCCTGAAAGAATTGCAAAATACCCAAGCTCAACTCATCCACACCGAAAAAATGTCTAGCCTGGGACAATTAGTGGCTGGGGTGGCACATGAAATCAATAATCCTGCCAATTTTATTCATGCCAACCTCAACCATGCCAGCATTTACAGCCAAGACATCCTCGATTTGCTCAAGCTTTATCAACAAACCTACCCAAATCCTACACCCGAAATTAGCGATCGCGTCCAAGACCTTGATATTGAGTTTCTAGCAGAAGATTTACCCAAATTAATGGCATCAATGCAAGTGGGAACCAAGCGCATTCGTCAAATTGTGTTGTCGCTGCGTAATTTCTCGCGCCTTGATGAGGCAGACATGAAATTTGTAGACATTAATGAAGGATTAGACAACACTCTGATGATTCTGAATCATCGCCTGACAGCCACACCTAATCAACCAGAAATTCAGATTGTTAAGAAGTACGGTGATTTACCTCTAGTAGAATGCTATGCAGGGCAACTCAATCAGGTGTTTATGAATGTTCTAGTGAATGCAATTGATGCTATAGAAGAGTCATTAGTAAAGAATGAAGGACAAATTCGCATTCAGACTGAACTCACTGATGAAAAACAAGCGATCATTCAAATTTCCGATAATGGTATTGGGATGTCAGAAGAGGTAAAGCAACGAGTATTTGACTATATGTTTACTACTAAACCTGTGGGTAAAGGAATCGGATTAGGAATGGCGATCGCTTATCAAATTGTTGTAGATAAACATCGAGGAACTATTGAAGTTGATTCTACTCCAGGATATGGAACAGAGTTTAGCATTGGTATTCCTTTAACAAGTAGCAAGTAAAAATTATTGATAACATTGAAATAGCCAAAGTTTATATCGATGATTTCTTTTAGCTAATTTATACACTTATAGTCAGAGGCGATATACTTTAAGAAAGTTGATTTGTAAATTCAATCTGCTGCATACAATCATTACTACATCAACTCTCTGAGGTAATATGCTTTTAAAACTGCAACAAATTATTGTTAAGCCTGGGCAACAAATGTTGCTCAAGGATGTTAGTTGGCAGCAGTTAGAAAATATTTTAGCAGAAATGGGAGAAAGACGTGCTGCACGTATTTCTTATAGTCATGGTTGGTTAGAAATTATGGTTCCCCTACCAGAACACGAAAAAGATAAAGAACTTATTGGTGATTTAGTCAAAATCTTGTTAGAAATACTCCAAATTGATTTTGAGCCTTTTGGTTCTACAACTCTTAAAAATGAGCAAATGCGGCAAGCAGTAGAACCAGATACCAGTTTCTATATTCAAAATCAAGCTGCTGTAATTGGGAAAAATCGCATTGATTTAAATATAGATCCACCACCAGATTTAGCAATCGAAATTGATATTACTTCTCGCACTCGATTTGATAATTATGAAATTTTGGGAGTTCCTGAACTTTGGCGACATACACAACAAGGTTTAGAAATTTCTGTGCTAAAAGAAGGAAAGTATATAACATCTGAATCTAGTCCTAATTTTCCTGATATTCCAATTGTTGAATTAGTTAATAGATATGTACAGCAATGTTTAACAATTGGGAGAAGTCAAGCTATGCGTAATTTTAGAGATTGGGTGAAGAATAATTTATGATAGAAATCTAAGCTCGACTTTATCCATTTTTTGGCAACACTCAAGCTGACGCTGAAATCTTTGTGGGGCGGTAGTTTTACTTTTTTGATTTCACCGAGAATAAGTGACATCGAAAAAGCTTTTGCTAAAAAGCTAGGATTTTTGCCGTATCAAGAGAACCAAGCTCTGAATTTTGGATAAAGTCGAGCTAAGAGGATGTTTGAAAAGTCCTCTTCTCGGTAACAAAAGGTTTTAGATCCCCCTAAATCCCCCTTAAAAAGGGGGACTTTGATTCCGGTTCCCCCCTTTTTAAGGGGGGCTAGGGGATCAATAAGTGCCTAAAATCACAGCAAATTACTTTTAAAACATCCTCTAAGACTTTCTGAGAAAGGCGATCGCTCATGACTACCGAAAACAACCCAAGAGCCATTCTAGACTGGGAACACCCTACACCGCCCACAGATTTAATTTTTGATGACGGAGAACCCTTGGAATCAAATCGCCACCGTATTGCCATGAATGTGTTGATTCGGTCATTGCAGCAAGCTTGGGCTGACCGGAATGATTTTTTTACTGGTGGCAATATGTTTATTTATTACAGCAGCGCCCAAGTACGTAACCAGGATTTCCGTGGCCCCGATTTCTTTGCTGTTCTGAATGTGGACGGCACTAATTCTCGTCAAGGTTGGGTAGTGTGGGAAGAAAACGGTCGTTATCCTGATGTGATTGTAGAATTAATGTCACCATCTACAGCCAAAATAGATCAGACTGTTAAGAAAGACCTTTACGAACAAACTTTTCATACTTCAGATTATTTTGTTTATGACCCCTTTGACCTGACTTCTTTGCAAGGGTGGCATTTAGATCATAATCAGCAATATCAATCTTTGACACCAAATGAGCGTGATTGGTTGTGGTGTCAAAAGTTAGGTTTATGGTTGGGAACGTATGAAGGAACAATAGACAGAGAAACGGCGGTATGGTTGCGGTTTTACGATGTAGCTGGCAATTTGGTTTTGTTACCAGACGAAGCTGCAACTGCACAAGCACAAGCCGCAGTCACGCAAGCGGAAATTGCTGTTGCACAAGCACAAGCCGCAGTTGCAGAAGCAGAAGCTGCTGCTATACGAGAAGAAGCGGCTGCTGCACAGGTGGCTCGTTTAGCGGCTAGATTGAGAGAATTGGGGGAAAATCCAGATATGTTGTGAGAGATTTTGGCTTTTTTGATGAATTTATCGAGTTGTTATAAATAAAAAACTGAGTGCGATCGCTATTTCCAAACCTCACAACAAATAAGTGCGATCGCTATTAAGTAAAGCTAGCTGCAAAATCAAGGTTTAAGTTTAATAGGCTCAAACTTATATTTATTAGTACCAGGTATTTGTTGAACTTTCATTAAGAATATATTATTTTTATTGTCTATGCGATCGCCTGATTGTGAAAATTGAATCTTTCCGGTTGCACCTTCAACTGAAAAATCTGGACTGTGCAGCGTCTTTTGCAGTTCCTCGCGGGTATTACTCTTCTGTAAACCTGCAATGATTGCCTTGCTTGTATCATAAGTCGTCGCTGTTCGCCAACTTACTGGAGCTTTCCACAACTCATTAGCCTTTTGTACGAATGGATTATTAGGAAATGCTGTGGGATGCCAGGGTGTAGGGATTATGATGTCATTGATGTCCTTACCCTCCTGTAAGCTTTCTTGCGTGTACAGTGAAGGAGTACCAAATAAAGTTAACTGACCTTGATTAGCTCTTACCAAGGCTATACCTTGCCTGTTGGTGTCCCTACTTCTGTCTATGTATAGACCTAATACCAAAGCATTAGCACCACTATTCTTTGCTTGAGCAATGACTGCATTAGGGTCAAATTGAGAGGCCAAAATATTGCAATCTGTGGGATTAATACTACCGCCAGCATTTTTTATTGCTTCAATCAAATTACTCTTAAACGAAACATTATCTGTATTGCGATTGACACAGATGAGAAAGTTGGTTTTCTTCATGTTGTTGATAGCATAAAGAACGATCCTATCTGCTATCGGGCGAATATTAGGAACAGTACGAAAGATATAGTCCCCAGAACTAGTAATGTTTTGGGCATAACTAGTAGGAGACATCATCACTAACCCACCTCTTTGATACGTTGGGGCTGCGGATGAGGAAGCATCACTAGCATTATGTCCCACTACAGCCAAAATGCTAGGATCTTGAACAAACTTAGTGGCAATCTCTGGGGCAATTGTTGGGTTATTATCATCATTAGCGATCGCCACCTCCAAAGCTTTGCCATTAATGCCTCCATTTTTATTCACTTCATTTTGAGCTTGAGCGACACCGCGTAGCATCTCTTCTGCTATATTCTTTTCCGTACCAATAGGTACGCTGACGGCAATTTTGAGAGAATTACCTTTCTCTCTAGCCTCAGTATTGTTCAAGTAAATTAATGCTTCTGGATCTGTGGGATGATTTTTGCGATATGAATTGAATTTATCAATAGCAGTCTGACAATCACCGTTGGCAAATGCCTGCGCTCCAACTTCTTTATCTGAGTTCGTATCTTGTTTTTCTAAAATTTCTTCGCCCAAGCTAATGCTGTCGCCCGAAATATAATTCTGTTTGGGACATAAGTTTACTATTAGGGAAGGTATATTTTTCCGAAGAATGTATATTACAGTACCGCCAATAACTACGCCGATGATGCACGCTCCTATATATTTAAGATATTGGAGAAAACTGCTATCTTGGAGACGTGGATGATTTACTAGAACTGGAGTAGACGGCTGTTCCGCAATTATCGGAGCTTCAATTAGGGCTATATCTTCATCTCTGAGTCCTAACGCTTGTTGAAGACGTTTTAAATCCGCCGCAGTTTTCTCGCTAAGAGGAAACCCCTGTCTAATTTTGTCGCGGAATGCTAGCCCATATCGCTGCAATTTTTTCTTTTTGCCTTCGATAGGTGCTAAAACCAGAGTTTCAATTGCAGCAGCCTGTTCAGGTGATAGTTCCAGCCTTTCTTGTAAACCTTCCAAAGCAGCACGACCAACAACAGAAATTTCATCGTTACCACTTTCTACCCAATAATCAACTTCTCGACGATATTTGAGTTCAGGATCGTCAATAGGTGCTTTGGCAAGGTTGATTTTATAACCTTCCTTGACAGCATATATTTCTGGTTTCATTGCAGGAGCAGCTTCTTGAACCTTACTTTTTGCATACTCGTGCAATTCATCAACACAAATCCAACCATCTTCATCCCGGTCTGCTGCACCAGTTTCTAGTCCCTCAACTATGTAGCGGGTGTAAGTTGAAGTATCCGAGCCTTGCTGTTCAAAAGAATATTGGGTTGAGGTACTAGATGTCAAAACAGCTCGTCCTTCTCCACCTAATTGGTTTTTAACATCTACAAAACCATGATCTCTAGCTAACATTCCCTCAGCAAATGCGCCACTAAAGCAACAATCGAGAATCACTACCTCACGTTTGGAACGGCTCTTGTTCATGACATCATGCACAAAGCTAGCTGGCACTGTTGTTGCCCTAGCTGGTACTCCCTTATCGGTTTTGCGGGTGTTATGAGCTGCAAAGTAAAGCTTGCCCTCCTCGTCTTTAATGCCGTGACCAGAGAAAAATAGCAGCACAAGATCATCTTTTTGACGATCATCAAACAAGATTTCGATCGCGACCGCCATCTCATATTGTTGAGGATTTATCAGTACTTTTACATCTACATCATTAAAACCGCCAATCTCTGGGTGCAGCAAAACTCGCTGCATGGCTTCGACATCTTTTGCCGCTGCTGGCAATGGGGTTAGACCAGACTCATACTCACTAACTCCTATTAGCAGTGCTATTTTCACCATCTTATTTATTCTTCCTTACTGCTGAAATTTCTTAGCTACCTGCGATAAACTTTTGAGCTTGTTCAATGGCGGCATTTAACTCTTCCTGACTGCTAGCTTTCACCTTGAGCTTCTTGCCGTTAGCTTCAACTTCCAATTCAATAGTTTTGTTACCCAAGCGATCGCCCAAAAATCCCAGCAATTTCTTAAAATTGGCAAGGCTCACCTCTGCCTGCAACACCCCCACCAGAAAACCGCCAACAGACATGGCTCCTTTGGGTATTTCTGTAACTGCTACTAGTTCAGCACTTTCCACATCTAAGTCTCTGATTTCTCGTAGCAAATTCCGTGTTTCCCGTTCTTGCTCCTCTGCATCTAAATCTGGATTACTAAGAGCGATCGTCAGTTTGACATTAGATTCAGAACTCATTTTGTGCCCTTTTAGGTTTTTCAGCAGTTGATGGTCAATAATATTTCTGTAGTATATCGATTGACATCACTTCTTCTATGTAAATTTCCTGAAACTTTTTCAAGATTTTTCCAAAAATTCATAAAATTCAGGCAAAAATCTGGTATAAACACAGAATATCTCTCTTCAATAGCTGCAAAACTTAGAGGCAATCAACAGTATTTCATCTGACAAGTTGTTTCGATACAGCAATTTGTTTTACACGCTTGCGATCGCAAAATAAGTTACGAGTTTGTCCTTGCAACTTCTTTAGAAGCGATCGCTAGATCAAACTATTACAAGACAGCGTAAATCCAGCGACCATCTCAAATAACCAGACAAGGGGCTGAAGCCCCTTGTTAAAGGTAGGCAAACTTGCGCCACAGTTGTCAGGTTAACTAAAACAAGTCCAAATCTGTCACAGCACCAATACTGCTAGAAGATACCAATTTGGCATATTTCGCCAACACGCCTTTAGTGTAACGCGGAGCCGGAGGTTGCCAGTTGGCACGACGACGAGCCAATTCTTCTTCAGATATATTCAACTGCAATAAACGAGCGGGTGCATCAATAGTAATACTATCGCCTTCTTCTACAAGCGCGATCGCCCCACCAACTGCGGCTTCTGGTGCAACATGACCAACTACCATGCCGTAAGTACCGCCAGAAAAACGTCCGTCGGTAATTAATCCCACTGCATCACCCAAACCTGCACCGATAATTGCCGAAGTGGGAGCCAACATTTCCCGCATTCCAGGGCCACCTTTAGGCCCTTCGTAGCGGATTATGAGAATATCACCAGCTTGAATCTTACCAGCCAAAATTGCATCTAAAGAAGCTTCTTCGGATTCAAATACTCGTGCAGGCCCAGTAATTACTGGTTTTTTCACCCCAGTAATTTTGGCGACAGCCCCTTCTGTTGCCAAATTACCTCTGAGGATAGCTAAATGTCCTTGAGGATACATCGGGTTATTCCAAGGACGAATCACATCTTGATTGGCAGATGGTTCTTCTGGTATGTCTGCTAATATCTCTGCAATGGTTTGACCGCTGATGGTGAGGCTATCACCGTGTAATAAATCATGCACAAGTAACATCTTCATTACTTGCGGAATGCCACCAGCTTTGTGCAAATCTGTAGCAACATATTTACCACTTGGTTTCAAATCACACAAAACGGGAACGCGGGCGCGGATAGTTTCAAAGTCGTCTATAGTTAAATCTACCTCAGCAGCACGGGCGATCGCTAAAAAGTGCAGTACTGCATTGGTCGAACCACCGACTGCCATAATCACAGAGATGGCATTCTCTATGGATTTGCGGGTAATAATTTGGCGGGGTAAGATTTGTTTACGAATGGCTTCGACTAAAACGAATGCTGATTTTTCCGTGCTGTCGGCTTTTTCGGCATCTTCTGCCGCCATTGTCGAAGAATAGGGTAAACTCATCCCCAGCGCTTCAAATGCTGAAGACATGGTGTTAGCTGTGAACATTCCTCCGCAGGAACCCGCACCCGGACAAGCTCGACCTTCAACTTCTAATAATTCCTTTTCGTCAATTTTTCCAGCGCTGTATTGACCAACAGCTTCAAAAGAACTGACAACAGTTAAATCGCGTCCGTTGTAGTGACCGGGTTTAATTGTACCACCGTAAACAAAGATAGCCGGGATATTCATCCGAGCCATCGCCAGCATTGCCCCTGGCATATTTTTATCACAACCGCCAATAGCCAGCACACCATCCATACTTTGTCCAGTACAGGCGGTTTCAATGGAATCGGCAATCACTTCCCGCGACACTAGGGAATATTTCATCCCTTCTGTTCCCATTGAAATCCCATCGCTAATGGTAATTGTGCCGAACACTTGCGGCATCGCCCCAGCGGTTTTAATCCCCACCTCTGCCCTTTGTGCCAGTTGATTTATCCCCATATTACAGGGAGTGATCGTACTGTAGCCATTGGCAATGCCCACAATGGCTTTATTGAAATCTTCATCTTTAAAACCAACTGCACGCAGCATAGCTCGATTAGGCGATCGCTGCACTCCTTGCGTCACAATTTGGCTTCTCAAATTCTCCGACATCTTTTTTCCTTCCGTGCCATCATCGCAACAGTTGCGATTGTATTACCTGATGATTTTCTCATGCCTGGGCGGTGCGATCGAATATGAGTAATTCTCTATGTTTCACCGTGTCTTTTGGTCAGCCCTAATTAGAATAAATCTTCATCTAAGCGTTTGTATAAAATAGGGATGATTCTTGTGTGTTAGGCATCTAGAGTGCCGGAAATACTAGAAATAGCAATACAAATTTAAATATGAAAAAAAGTCATTGCCCCAAGCTGAGGCTCTGACTTTCCACATTTATAGCTTAGTATATTGATATTGATTCCGGTGCAAAGATGAAGATACTCTAACTTTGCACTAGAGTTATTCTTCAAAATTATATCTGCCTTGAAAATAGTGACTAGGGACTGAGGACTGGGAAAGAGATACTTTCATTCTCTAGTGCCTTCTGCCTTCTCCCTTGGCGCTAGCCTCTCCTTTGGGAGAAAGGGAGACGCTAAAAGCGCTCTGCCTCCTGCCTTATTTTCAAGGCAGGAATATTAAATTAAAGAATGAGGTCACTGGACACTACTTGTGGTGCTCCTATAAGGCGAATTTCAAAATTAGCCGACAGATTCCCATCAGTATTCCCTTGCAGAATACCTCCTGAATAACGGATTTGACCGGGTGCGGAGAATTGGGCACTCCCAATAAAAGTGAAAGCTTGGTTGCCCCCAATAGTGGAGTTGGCATCGATATCAAATAGATCAATTCGATCGCCTGGCAAATTACCGTTTCCACGAAAGTCAGTGATTAAGTCACGTGACGAAAGTGGACTATCAGAAATTGAGTTGTACTTGAAAACATCATTACCCGATCCTCCAGTGAGGATATCATTCCCACTACCGCCAGCCAGGGTATCATTCCCATCACCGCCGATGAGAGTATCTTTGCCAGTACCGCCAGCGAGGATATCGTTGCCAGTACCGCCATTGAGCTTATCGTTGCCAGCACCCCCATTTAGGATATCGTTGCCAGCATTACCAAAGAGGCTATCATTGCCACCACCACCGTTAAGGATACTGTTGCCACCACCACCTACAAGGGTACTGTTGCCACCACTAACATTAACGATATCGCTCTCGCTCTGACCATTGTTGCTACTACTGCTACTGCTATGACTACTAGAGCTGGCACTAACACTGCCGCTACCGTAAGAGATTGATATTGAAGTTGCCATTGATGAGTTTCTCCTAAACTTAGAGGGGAAAAAAATTACGTCTTTACTTCCCCATTATAAAACGGCATTGCTGATTAAGAGTATGAATTTGATTTCCTTCAAATGCATAAAGTAAACAATTTCAAACATGGAATTTGGGAATTTTATAGTTTCATTCACTAATGCTGACAAAACCAGGTCAAAATATCAAGAATGGGAATATATTCTTGAACAAACCTGATTGCTACAGGTCTTTACTATTAAGTTTGAATATTTGAGAATATTTGAGAATATTTAATAAGTACTAGATGTATTTGATGACGTTTACATCAAAATTATACCAAAAATTATCTGATATCCTTGTACCTTATGTTTTCAGTTGTTTTAGTTGGAAATTACTAAGGAATAAGTAGATTTTCTCTACGTAATTATATAGATTGGAGGACAGTCGCTCTGTATTCATAATAACAATACTATAGTATTACCCTCCAGCAGATTTTTTGATAAATAGAAAAAAGAATAATTAACTTTCTTTTATTCTCTGACCAGAATAAAATCGAAAATCTTTGTACAGATAGAGTTGGTTTTGCATATTGGTATTTGTTTAGTGGTTTCTGTAGTTATATATAACAAATAATTGCCAATAAGTTAAAAGCTTTGTTAGACGCATGAGACGAATAAAATCCTAAAGATTTGTGTAATTTGAATTCGTTTCCAGTCTTAAGACTGGAAATATATTTCGAGAGGACTGTTGCCTATGGTAAAGTCACTGGAGGCAGAGCCTTACAGGATCGAGGCTGTATTTGAACTTAGTGTCATTTCCTTGTTAGACCAGTGCGTAAGCGTAATCCGCACTTATCTACGAGACGCTCCGCGTAGCTTGCTTCCACGAAGTGGTACGGCTGCGCTCAGTGACCGTCGTAGACATCGCGCACCCCTAGAGTTACAATTTGGCTATTGTGGCATCATCACAACGATTGCGATTGTATTAACAGATTTTTTCATGCATACGCGGCACGATCGAACCTTGGCAAGCATTGGTAATTTTCTATTTTTAGATGTGCTTCTGTTAGGTGCAGTTGATATGAGCAATTTTGTTAGTATTTAACTGTGCTTGACTATAGCAATATCATTCTTGACAGGTTAAAGCCTACTGGATTTTCTCACAATTGGAGTATGTTTGGCTTTGCACCTAAATTATTCTTCAATATTAGACTTCCTGCATAAATCATAAATAGGACTTACGCAAAATACCTCTCAAACTCTTATTCCTCCGTGTTCTCTGTGCCTCTGTGGTTCGATTTTCTGTTACCTGTGCGTAAGTCCTAATAAATAAGAACCCCACTCCTAAAGGCTCTTAGAAGGAAGTAGGGTATTAAGCGCTTTTGCAAGAGGTCTATTAGATTAAAGGATGATGTCGTTTGCCACTATTGGTGGTGCTCCTGTCAGTCCAATCTCAAACTCAGCCGACAGATCCCCATCAGTGTTAGCTTGAAGAATACCTCCTGAATAACGAACCTGACGGGCTGCTGAGAATACGCCAGCCCCGATGAAAGTGAAGGCTTGGTTGCCCGCTACACTGGAGTTAGCATCAATGGTAGATAGATCGATTTGATCGCCTGCAAAGATACCGTTTCCAACGAAGTCAGTGATAACATCCCGTGACAAACCAGGAGGACTATCTGAAACTAAATTGAAATCGAAAATATCGTTGCCAGCACCGCCAGTAAGAGAATCAGTCCCAGCACCGCCAGTGAGGATATCGTTGCCAGCACCCCCATTTAGGCTATCGTTGCCAGCCCCGCCAGTGAGGATATCGCTGCCAGCACCCCCATTTAGGCTATCGTCGCCGGCATTCCCGTTAAGGGTATCGCTGCCGAGATTGCCGTTGAGGATATCGCTGCCAGCACCCCCATTTAGGCTATCGTCGCCGGCATTCCCGTTAAGGATATCGCTGCCAGCACCCCCATTTAAGATATCGTCGCCGGCATTCCCGTTAAGGATATCGCTGCCAGCACCCCCATTTAGGGCAGGGCGAAAGATAAATGGGGAACCGTTGATGGTATTGTTGTCATTAAAATTGGTACCGTTGATAATTGCCATTAGTAAGGTTCTCCTGAACTTAGTGGGTAAAAAATAACCTCGTCACTTTCCTATCAGAAAACAGTGTTGCTGATTAAGAGTATGAATTTGGTTTCCCCCAAAGGTGTAAAGGAAACAGTTTCAAATATTGAATTTTTAAATTTCACACTTTCATTCGTAGTCGAAACACTGCATTTGCATTCTGCCTTATTTTCAAGGCAGGTCTATTAGATTAAAGGATGATGTCGTTTGCCACTATTGGTGGTGCTCCTGTCAGTCCAATCTCAAACTCAGCCGACAGATCCCCATCAGTGTTAGCTTGAAGAATACCTCCTGAATAACGAACCTGACGGGCTGCTGAGAATACGCCAGCCCCGATGAAAGTGAAGGCTTGGTTGCCCGCTACACTGGAGTTAGCATCAATGGTAGATAGATCGATTTGATCGCCTGCAAAGATACCGTTTCCAACGAAGTCAGTGATAACATCCCGTGACAAACCAGGAGGACTATCTGAAACTAAATTGAAATCGAAAATATCGTTGCCAGCACCGCCATTTAGGATATCACTGCCAGCACCCCCACTTATGGTATCGTTGCCAGCACCGCCATTTAGGACATCACTGCCAGCACCCCCACCCCCATATAGAACATCACTGCCAGCACCGCCATTTAGGATATCGTTGCCAGCACCACCATTTAGAACATCACTGCCAGCACCGCCATTTAGGATATCGTTGCCAGCACCGCCATTTAGGACATCGCTGCCAGCGCCCCCATTTAGAGTATCATTGCCGCCATTGCCGTTAAGGACATCGCTGCTAGCACCCCCATTTAGGATATTGCCGCCGGCATCGCCGTTAATGACATAACTGCCAGCAAAGCCAAAGATAAGTGGGGAATTGTTGACGCTACCGTCAAGCAAATTGTTGATAATTGCCATTAGTAAGTTTCTCCTGAACTGAGAAGGTAAAAATTAACCTCGTCACTTTTCCATCAGAAAACGAACGGTGTTGCTGATTAAGACGATGAATTTGGTTTCTCCCAAAGGTGTAAAGGAAACAGTTTCAAAGATTTAATTTTTAAATTTCACTCTGTCATTTAGCAACACTGATAAAACAAGATAAAGAAATAACGAGTGGGAAAAGATAACTGAACTACACCTGATTAGAACAGGTCTTTGCTGTTAAACTTGATAAATTTGAAAATTTGAGAAGTACTGGACATATTGATGATGTTGGAATCAAAATTATGCCAAAAGTTATTTGATTTTTTTATATCTTTACTGGTTAAACTAGTAGACTGCTATGAACCAAGCAAACTTCCTCCTCCAGAAGTGCATAACTTTTAGAACGTTTTGATTGTATTCACAATAATACAAACTATAGTATTACTTTCAAGCCTAACTTTTTCTATCTATAAGAAAGAGTAATTAAATCTCTTTTATTTCTCTCACTAAAGCAAAATATGAAACCTTTGTTCAGATAGGGTTGGTTTTGCTTTTTGAGATTTATTTGGTGATTTATCTAGTTATGTATAACGAATTAATTGTCAATAACTTAAAAGCCTTGTTAACCAGTGCGTAGGTATAGCCCGTCGTAGACATCGCGACATCCCTTGCGTTACAATATGCCTTCTCAAATTCTCTGACATCTTTTGAATTAAGTGGCATCATTACAAGATTGCGATTGTATTACCTGATTTTCTGATGTAGATGCGGCGCAATTGAATAACTATAAACTATCAGAGAGGCAAGCTAAACCGATCTCTATTTGCGACTATTTAATTATCAAAATTCTGCATTCTGCCTTATTTTCAAGGCAGATAATATTAAATTAAAGGATAATGTCGCTTTCTAATAGTTGTGGCGCTCTTGTAAGCCGAATTTCAAACTCAGCCGACAGATCGCCATCAGTACTACCTTGGAGAATACCTCCTGAATAACGAATTTGACCGATTGCAGAGAATGCACGACTTCCGATGAAAGTGAAGGCTTGGTTGCCTTCTTTAGTGAAGTTAGCGTCGATGGTAGATAGATCGATTTGATCCCCTGCAAGGATGCCGTTTCCTACAAAATCAGCGATCGCATCCTGTAATAAACCAGGTTGACTCTCGGAAACGAAGTTAAAATCGAAAACATCGTTACCCAATCCTCCAGTGAGAATATCAGTTCCACTAACACCCGTGAGGATACCACCGTTACCAAAATCACCGCTAATCGTATCATTGCCAGATCCGCCAACAAGGTTGTCGTTGCCAGATCCACCGTTAATCCTATCGTCGCCAGATCCACCGTTAATCCTATCGTCGCCAGATCCGTCGTTAATCTTATCGTTGCCAGATCCGCCGTCAATCTTATCGTTGCCAGATCCAGTATTAATGATATCGTCGTCAGATCCGCCGTCAATCGTATTGTTACCATCACCGGCGTTAATCGTATCGTTGCCAAATCCGCCGACAATTGTATCGTCACCAGATCCAGTGTTAATGCGATCGTTACCAGATACACCGCTAATTATATTGTTCCCGGCTCCGGCGTTAATCGTATCGTTGCCAGAACCGCCGTTAATCGTATCGTTGTTAGATCCGGCGTCAATCTTATCGTCGCCAGCTCCGCCGTCAATCCTATTGTTCCCAGATCCGCTGTTAATCGTGTCGTTGCCAGATCCGCCTTGAATCCTATCGTTGCCAGATCCGGTGTTAATTATATCGTTGTCATATCCACCATCAATCGTATTATTGCCATCACCAGCGTTAATCGTATCGTTGCCAAATCCGCCGACAATTGTATCGTCGCCAGATCCAGTATTAATCGTATCGTTGCCAGAAACACCGTTAATTATATTGTTCCCCACTCCGGCGTTAATCGTATCGTTGCCAGAACCAGCGTTAATCGTATCGTTGCCAGAACCGGCGTTAATCGTATCGTCGCCAGCTCCGCCGTCAATCCTATCGTTGCCAGATACGCCGTTAATTGTGTCGTTGCCAGATCCGGCTTGAATCCTATCGTTACCCGCTCCACCTTGAATCTTATCGTCACCGTCAAATCCGCCGTCAATCGTATTGTTGCCAGATCCGCCGTCAATTATATCGTTGCCTCTTCCCCCGTCAATCGTATCGCTGCCAGATCCGCCCAGAAGGCTATCATTACCGTTTCCGCCGTTAATTCTATCGTCGCCAGAACCACCATTAATCGTATCGTTGCCAGAGCCGCCCCTAATCGTATCGTTACCGTCAAATCCATTGATGATATAAGGGAGAATAGAAGAAGGAATACCAAGAGTGTCAGGCTGATTAGTACCGTTAATGGTTGGCATCGTGAATTTATCCTGAATTTAGAGGGTAAAAAATTACTTCGTTACTTCCCCAGTGGAGAAGTAACGAGTGGGAAGATATAACAAATTAGACCTGTTTTAATTAGGTCTTTGCTGTTAAGTCTAAAGATTTGAGAAACACTGGATCTATTGATGATATTGGCATCAAAATAGATTGTGCCAAGACTCATGTTATGTCCTTGTACCTGATGACTTCACAGTCTCTAGCAGTAATCTACTAGCAAATAAGCAGAGCATCTCCTACGGAATTGCATAGGTTTTAGGACGTTTTTACTGGATTCAGAATAGTTAAGAGTATGATACTACCTCAAGCTTAATTTTTTCTATCTTTAAGAAATAATAATTAACTCTTTTTTATTATTCTTGCTATAACGAAATATGAAATATTTTTTCAGATAGAGTTTTTTGATATATCATTCAGGGGAAAAAAGGCTTTTCCGATTTTTGCACAGATGCGGTAATCATAAGTAATTAACGGGACTTAATCTCACGGTAATTTTTGGATAAATAAAAAAGTGGCATTCATTTATAAAGACTGAATGCCACTTTGTATTTCTCAAAATTTCTGATGACGGAGATATTTTACCCAGCTAAAGTTATCCCAGTCACAGCGATCGCACCTGCGATCGCACTGGCAGCAAGAGAAGTAATCGCTGTCCCAAATATCCACCACGCAGCATTAGCCACGGTTTTTTTGGTTTCTTCGGCTTGCTTTTTAGCTTGCTCTTGAATCGCTTTCAAGCGTTTTTGAGTTTCTTTCTGGATGCGTTCGGCTCGTTGTAATACGCCATCCCGCGCCGATTCTATTTGGTCAATTATGCGGTTAGCATCTGCCTCGGAAATATCTTCACGAGAACTCAATACAGCAACTAAGGTGTCACGATCGAATTCACTGAGGCGATCGCGCAATGCTTCAAATCCAGCTTGGGGATCGTCGAAGACTTTCGCAAAGTCTTGCTTAATCCCTTCATAGTTGAGTTCCGAACGATCCAGGGAGTTGAGATAGTTGCGAACTTTGGCAAAAACTCCATCTAGCAATGATTGCACTCTCTGCTGAATCTGCTGGAATTGTTCGACAATTGAGCTGCGAACAGAATCAATTTGATCCACAATTCGGTTAGCTTCCTCTTCTGAGATATCCTCACGCTGGGATAATAGCGCCACAATTGTCGAACGGTCAAATTTTGAGGCGCGATCGCTTAAACTCCCAATTCCAGCGCGGGGAGAAGACAACAGCAATTGTAAATCGCGTTTGATTCCTTCGGGGTTGAGTTCTTCTTTGTTGGTATTACGCAGATATTCTTCGAGATTGGCTTCAAAATCTAAAGCCTGTTGAGTGGTGCGCTTCGCTAAACGTCGTGGCGCTCTCAGAATATCACCAATGGCATCTTGAGCGCGATCGACGATCTGATTAACCTGCTCTTGGCTCAAGTCGCCGCGTTGACTCACGAGTTTAACCAAAGTTTCTCGATCGACATTAGAAAAGCGATCGCGCAGTGCTAAGGCTCCAGCTTGAGGATCGTCGAGTAATTTTTCCAAATCGGCTTTGATACCTTCTGGATTAAGTTCTTCCAAGTTGGTATTGCGGAGATATTCGGCGATCGCTTTTGTCGTTTTTTCGTACTGTTCTTTCGCTTGTTGCGGTACTTGCAAAATACTATCTCGGACTGCTTCAAGCTGATCGAGAGTTTCGTTTACCTGTTCTTCGCTCAAATCTTGACGCTGACTGAGCAATTGTACCAAGGTATCGCGGTTAAATTGGGATAGGCGCGAAGTCAATAGGCTAATTCCGGCTTGCGGATCGTCTAGTAAAACTCTAAACTCACGTTTGATCGCTTCGGGATTGAGTTCGTCTTTATTAGTATTCCGCAGATATTCTTCAACTCTTTGGCGCAGTTCATCGGCTTTTGCTTTTGCTTGTTCTTGCAATTCTCTTGCACGATTCAAGAAATTATCGCGGTTGCGTTCCAGTTGACTAACAATATTATTAGCTTCCTCTTCGCTGATATCTTGACGCTGTTGGAGCAATTGTACAAAAGTATCGCGATCGAATTGCCCGAAGCGGCTACTTAAATCTTCAAACCCAGCTTGTGGATCGTCCAGCAACTTGCCAAAGTCCCGTTCAATACCTTCAGGATTGAGTTCGTCTTTACCTGTCGAACGCAGATAATCTTCGATGCGGCTGCGGAAATCTTGTCCTTTTTCGCGACTTTGAGCCTGTTTGACAGTTTCTAAAACTTCCAAGCGATCGCTTTCCATTTGTTCGGAAATTTCCTTCACCCTAGCTTCGCTGATATCACCACGCTGCTTCAACAAGTTGCTGAAATATTCTTGATTGATTTCTTCCAACTCTCGTCTCACAGTTGTCGGATCTGCATTTACGTCATAGATGACTTCTTTAAATTCATCTACTAAGGTAATTCGGTTAAAGTGCCAAGGGAACGAATGCAATATGTAGTCTTCTACATCTGCCTTAATTGCATTTTCCAGTGATATGGGTAATTTTGCAGATACTTGCTCAGTTGCCTGTTCTCTAAACTTTTTAAATTGTTCTGTGACTTGCTCGACATCGACATCTTGAACTTTTTCTTTCAGTTTTTGCAACTGAGTTGTAATTTTGTTCACATCGATATTAGAAAGGTTTACCCGTTCCAGAACTGCTGGTGCAGCTGCACTTAAGCCATACCTAATAGCTTGCTTAATTACACCATTGCCATTACCGCCTCCGATTGTAACCAGTTCTTGAAGTCGCTCACCCAATTGCTCAGAATTAAGTTCTTCAGGAGTAGCGGACTTGAGTAAATTAATTACTTGTTCTGTGGGATTTTTGCGATTTAAAGCTTGTTGCCATGCACCTTCAAATTGGTCGGCAATGCTATTGATATCTTCTTTAGATAAATCGCCACGGCTGCTGATTAAATCAACAAATGTTTGGCGATTAACGTTTTGTAATAGATCGCTATTAGCAACAGATTGCAAATCTGTATCCTTAAGAAGTTGGTCAAATTGACTCCGAATTTCTTTGATATCCAGCTTTGGCAATTGCAGAGAACCTAAAGAACTTTGGAGGGTATTTTTAATACCTTCAGAATCAAAACCTGAAGTTAATTCCCGCCGGACTGCGGCTGTAATATCTTCAGCAGTAGAAATTAACTGTTTTTTTGCAGTATTAGCACCGATGCCAGCAGTTGCCGTGCCCATCAGAGTTTGAAAACCAGAAGTAACAGTATTAGATATAGAACCAATTAAAGAACCTACTGCTGATGAACCCAACCAAATTACTAGTGAAAAGTAGGTAGACCAAATGACTACACCAATAATTGCTCCTAAAAAGGCGCTTTCGATTAAACTCAGTTTTACTGCTAAAAAACAAGCAATAAATAATGCGATGCTAACGGTTATTAACGCCCAAGCACCAACCTTAGCTTGACCTTTACGAATTGTCTTGCCCAAACTTTCAGACTCATCATCAGAATCTGCATCAATTTCCCAAGATGAAATTCCGACAGCAACTGAAAAGTTTGTCAATAATAATTGAAAGGCAAATGCCATCAAAACACCAGCTAGCAGCGCCACCAATAATTTAGGTCCAGAAAAAACAACTGACGCTTCTTCTGGAGTTAGTACTTCCTGAGCTAAAGTTATGGGCGCTAATCCAAAAGATAGCCAATTCCATCCTAAAATACTTAAAACACCTTGTTGAAACATAGGATTTGCTCACTTTTACTCAATTAAATACCCATTTATAAAATGGCTTATTTATCAGCTTAATTATCATTTATATAAACTGACACTTTCTTAAGTAATAGGTTGGTTGTCCAAAAGTCGTATTAAAAAAAATAAATTAAATATTTATCTTGTTGTATAAATCAACTAAAATTTATGATTAAGTTAATATTTTTTAAATAAAATTTATTAGGCAAAATGAATCTTGTAAAACTGTATCTACCGATATAGCAAGTTCGGAGCAGGTGAGTTACACTAGCAAACGCTAAAAAATCATATTTTGGTATCAACTTTATGGAAGAAATTGTTTATTGAAGAAATTCAAAACAAAGAATAATTGTTATAAAACTTTAGAAAAGAAAATATATTTTCTATCTGAGATTTAGTTACTACCTTTAGATAAAAACACCTATATCTAATGATAGAGGTAAAAATTCTCCCAAGCGATTGATGAAAAGTAAATAGAAACATGCATTAATAAGGGTTAGTACGAGCTATGAATTAGTAAATAATTGGATTTTTGTTGAGGAGAAAAAATAATGGTAGTCGGCGTACATAAACGTGCTGTAGGTGTATTTTCTCATCGTCGAGATGTTGAACATGCCCTACATGAATTAAAAAAAGTTGGCTTTGACATGAACAGAGTTTCTGTCATTACCCAAGATGGGGACAGAGACGATATTGCTGGTGCAGATGTGAGCGATCGCGTTGGCGATCAATCCGACGAAGGTGCTAAAGTCGGAGCAGCTACAGGCGGTGCTTTGGGCGGATTGGCTGGCTTATTAGTCGGTCTTGGCACTTTAGCAATTCCTGGAATCGGGCCAATTATGTTGGCTGGAGCCGCAGCAACTACCCTAGCTACAACTCTCGCTGGCGCTGGTATTGGTGCAGTAGCTGGTAGTTTACTTGGTGCATTAATTGGTCTCGGAATTCCTGAAGAACGAGCTAAAGTTTATGACGAACGTGTTAGACGAGGACACTATTTAGTCATTCTCGATGGTACAGATGCAGAAATCCACAGAGCAGAAGCAATTTTAAATCATCAGGGTGTGGAAGAGTTTGGCATTTACGACCACCCAGATGCAACAAATGCAACCACTGGTTATGTGACTCCAAGTTCTACTGCTGGTCATAGTGGTGTTGCGAAACGCGCGATCGGGGTATTTTCTCATCGTCGAGATGCTGAAGTCGCAATTACAGAATTACGAGATGCAGGTTTTTCGTTGAATCAAGTCTCCATCATTGCCAAAGATACAGACGGTCATGGGATCGGTGGTGTAGATGTAGATAGAAACGTTGGTACTGGTAATAAAGCAGACGATGGTGCAAAAGCTGGAGCTGCTACAGGCGGTGTTCTAGGCGGCTTGACTGGCTTGTTAGTTGGACTGGGAAGTTTAGCGATTCCGGGAATTGGCCCCGTGATTGCAGGTGGCGCAGTTGCAACCGCTTTGGCGACAACATTAGCTGGTGGTGCGATCGGTGCAGCAGCAGGGAGTATTGTAGGTGCGCTTGTTGGCTTGGGAATTCCTGAAGACAGAGCGCGAGTATATAGCGATCGCTTCCAAAGAGGTGACTACTTGGTAATTCTTGATGGTACGGAAGCTGAAATCCACCAAGCTGAAGCGATTCTCAAACATCGAGGTATTGAAGAATTTGCAATCTATGATGCCACTGAAATTAGTGAATATCGTCCAGGTTACGACCGAGTAACGCATAATGACGCAGCAGTAGTCGATCCCATTCGCCCCAATTACTCAACAGAGCCTCATAGAAACGATCCTGCTGTAGTTATTGTCGATCGTCGTGATGAAGTACTTTAACCTAAAATAGTTTTCACTCACACAAAATTGCAGGAGCAATAATTTGACAACTTTGCTCCTGACTACCAAAGCTTGCTCCTCACTTTTGCCGTAAACATCAAAAAATTTCACTTTCTGATTCAGAATTAAACCAATGAAAAAGCTAACCCCCTTCGTAATTAGTTGCCTTTTAGTATTTGGTGTTGCTGCTTGTGATAACGCTTCTAAAACAAGTGAATCTGCACCCAATAATCCTAATGAGGCTCCCCAAGCACCAACTGCCAAAACAACAGAAGCTTCTCAAAAAGATGCACAAAGTGAAGTTCGTAGAAGACAACTAAATGAGGATATTCGCGCCCGCGAACAGCGCAATAATACCACTGGTGGCGATACAAAAAGAGCTAAAGCTGACTTAGAAAGTGAAGTTCGCTCCAAATTGGAGGCTAATATCCCCAAAGGTCAACTAACAGTTAATGCCGCAGACGGTGGTGTTGTAACTGTCGGCGGAACTGTCAACAATCAGCAGGAGTTGGCTAAAATTGAAAAATTAGCTAAGGAAATTAAAGGCGTCACTAGTGTAGTTGTGAAAGCAACTGTTGCACCACCAACTAACTAACTAATAAATCCAAGTGAGCAGGTAGACATAAAGAGATTTAAATGCTCCTGCTAAACCTGAGTGGTCAGTAACAAATTTAACTGACCACTAATAATTGACAACTGACAACCTTAATAACTATATTTATTGATGCTCAGTTCAGTTATACAAAGTCTTGTAGTTACCAAACATAAAAACTATGGAAACCGAACAACAGCAACGTGAATCCATCAATACTTCCTCATCACAAGGTACGCTAGCACTTGAAGGTGCTGATACTGCAAACTTGCCAAAGTTACCACCAGCACATGAACCTGAATCTCAATGGCAACAAATTAGCAGACAAATTTCTCAATTTTTAGAGCAACTGCCCCAATACTTAAGTGACTTTTTTCAGGACTACAAGCAACCTCTAATAACCGTTGCTTTAATTTTG
Organism: Nostoc sp. PCC 9305; assembly: GCF_963920915.1. Classification (NCBI taxonomy): domain Bacteria; kingdom Bacillati; phylum Cyanobacteriota; class Cyanophyceae; order Nostocales; family Nostocaceae; genus Nostoc; species Nostoc sp. PCC 9305. The sequence continues at coordinate 8,500 of NZ_CAWUDN010000051.1, read as the reverse complement.
GCGGCAATTGTTACAGCTAGGCTAGTACTAGCGGCACTAGCTGCAATCAATGATATTCCGCTACTATCACCACTTTTTGAGTTAGTTGGAATTAGTTACACCAGTTGGTTTGTTTTCCGCTATCTACTGAAGGCTTCAACTCGCCAAGAATTAGCCGATGAAATTCAACTACTGAAAAACCAATTCGTGGGCGAGTAAATTTACTAACCATTAAACTAAGATTTACACGGGCAAATAGAATTCACAGCTACACAAACTCAGTCCTGGCTCTGCGGACTTGGGTAAAGCCTTGTATTGCTGCGGTTTCTACTTGCCCTTTTAATGTTAAGTTGACTTCAAGCAAAACCCTTGCTCTACCAATAACTATAAATTCACAGCATTTAATCGGACTCAACCTTAGTCTTTTAGATACATCAAAAGATAGAGAATATAACATTATTTTAATTTTAAGTCACTTCTCAAGATAGTAGTTCGGAGATGAAAAACAACCTAATCTAGTTTTAGAAGTTATTTAATAGATTCTTTAACGAGGACATAAATTATGGCTAATGAAGCAGTTAAGAGAGATACAGATTCATCCGATCGCGCGGAAGTCGATACATACGATCGCGGCATTATCCCCGCAGAAACCGCCGCTAGAATGGAAAGAGAAGGAGATCGTTACAAAACCCGCCCCACAGAAGAACGGGAAGCAGATGCACCTACTGACGATCAAACCGATTCAGGAAGTGTCCGCACCACTGACGGCTATACCGTGGACAAAGAAGGTTTGTTAAACAACTATGCAGTTGAACCAGAAATGTACTACGAAGAACCCGGTGATGCACGCCAGCAAGCGGCAGAAGATACGGAAGAACGTATCGAAGAACTTGGAGAAATTAATCAGGACGAGGAAGGCAAGTTGACAGATAAGGGTGACAGCCGCGGTAGAGGCCCAGGAGTAATTTAATTAACAACTCTTTTGCTGGGTGCAATTACACGTAAGAAGGCTAAATAGGTGTTTTCTAGAGACGCGGTTATTGCGTCTCTAATTTTTTATATTGTGTCTGCTTAAAGACTTACCATTAAGACCCCAGAGCGGCAGGGTTTTTAGGCTTTCTGCATAGATTTGAGAATATAACTAATTAGTCGGACATCATATTATAATTACGTCTCTACATTTATTGTGATACCAATTCAATTAATGATTGCAACACATCCTTGGGTAAAGACGCGATGAAAAGACGCGATGAATCGCGTCTCTACAAATGGTCTATTTGTTGCATTCTTTTTTCCAATTAGTACGAGTCGAAACAATCTCATTGGGGACTTACAACAAATAAAAGACAAAGCGCTTTGGGTTTCTACGGGTTTAATACAGCAGTATTACTAGATAATCAGCGGCTCAAGTTCGCGATTATGCCATTGCCGCTGATACCATTCGGCAACCAAAGGACGGACAATAAACTTAGGCTGTCCATCCCCTTTAACGTCAATACGTAAACCTGAATAAGGTCGTCGCTTCTGAGAACCTTGACCGTTGCGACCAATGAAGAGATGCGATCGCGCCACTAACCTATTCTCCTCCATCAAATCTGCTCCCTCAATTCGCTGGCGTCGCAAACTAAACCCGCTACCGCCACAAACAATCCAGTGGATATGAGAATCAGCGTGTCCCGTATCCATTGTTTCCAGGTGTTCTAGGCAGTGGGCGTGACCGTTTAATACCAAATCGACCAAAGGACGACCCTGATTTAAGGAACCGATTTCTTTAGCTACCGCATCCAACACGCCACGCAGGCGATCGCGAACGATTAGAGTTTGCGCTTGTTCCCACTTCGTCGCCTCAGTTACATAAGGAGGATGATGAAAATAAATTATTCTTCCCCGAACTTCAGGATTATTCCAAGATTCAATTAATCTTTGCTTGAGCCAATCCAGTTGTTCAATGTCAGTCAGCGTTGTTTTATTAGTGGCTAGTTGCTTATCGATATCAACAATAATTTCTTCAATTTGTGACAGCTTGGCATGGAAGTCATCTAATTGATCGGCTTCATTCGGATTTTCTGGGCGAAGTTTGGCTGAAGTTTCAATAATTTCCTGCTTTTCTCGCTCGAAATCTTCACGGCGTTTTTCTAAGAGCTTGCGATCGGCGTTACCTTTTTTTGTTTTCGGTAGCGGTGGTGGATCGTTAAAGGTATTAGAATCCAAAGCGAAGAAATCAATACCGCCATAACGAAAAGTGTAATAGCGATTGGGAAGGCGGGTAAATTGCCCAGGTTGATAAGAAAGACAACGACCTGTATCTGTCTTGGCTGTGTAGTGCCGATCTAAGTGATTGGCTAACTCTTCTGGAAGCTGAAACGCCTTCAGATAGTCGAGAAATGCCTTTGCGTAAGCGTCACCACATCCTGAGCCATGTAAACCTACATCTAGGTCTAACCGCGATCGCAACAGGTGACGAATGGGTAATGTTGTTAGAGACGCCAAGCTCAATAAAATCGGCAAGTTATAGTAATCGTGATTTCCCGGCACTGGGAAAATGGGCAGCTTAAAAACCATCTGGTCATAAGCAATCCGTTTGCGATGCTCTATGCCGGAGATAAACTCTCGATAAGGCTGAATAAAGTTTTGCTGGTAATATTCACTCGATCCGACTAAATAGATTACATCCCCCATATGCAGCATAAACCGGGATTCGTTGTGATGGGGCAGCATAAGTTCAGCCACCTGTCGCTGAGGATTGTGTCCTCTGTGTCTACCGGAACCACTATCACCGACAACTAAAAATGAGAACTCAGAATTGTCTGTTTGACCATCTTCCAACACCAGCCGAGTTTGGTCGATATCCCGTTCCACAATTAACGGATCTTGCCACCGTACCCGCTGATTCATTTTCCGAATTTTCTTAGCGATCGCTGGATCAGATACAAGTTTCAATGCAACCTACTCCTGAGTTTTCAATTGAGGGTGAGTAGGAGAATGAGGGCAGGGGAGCAGGGGAGCAGAGGAAGTTGCACTAAATTTTTCCCCTCTGCCCCTCTGCCCCTCTGCCTCTTATGCCCCATACCCTCATTCTTCCGCCGTATCTTTCATCTCAATAATCAGATTAGGGAGTCCCTCTAGTTTTTCCGTCGGCTCAACTTCTTCTACTAATGGCACGAAAATTCTTAAGCCTGCTGGTACACACTTAATTTCTACAGGTGTTGTGCCGACTATTTCACCATCTAGAACAACTTTTTGTGGTGGGTTAGTCGTAATTTTAAATTGTTTGGCTCGCAGGAAACCAATATCATCCCGGTCTACGGCGTTACCTGTGGAAGCCGTTTGAAAGAGATGAAACGTGGCAGCGATCGCTCCTGCCTTGTTAGCTGGAGCTACAATCGTTAAATCTAGTAACCCATCATCATAAACCAGACCTGCTGGGCCTTGAGCCAAAACGGAAGTGGGAGGTGCGGCGTTTGCTACTGTTACTGCACAGGCACTAGTTTTAATTATCCTATCTTCAGTTTCAATTTCAACATCAAAGTTATGTAAGCTTCTTAATTGCTGGATTCCTGCCAAAACATAGGCCATCATCCCAAAGCGATTCTTAGCGTCTCGGTCTGCCAATTCTACAGTGTCAGCTTCAAAGCCAATACCTGCCAAGAGTACCATTGGGCGATCGTTGCAATAAGCTACGTCTACATGGGTGGTTGCTCCCTGCAAAATTGTTTGACACGCACCTGCGATCGTGTCAGGAATTCCTAAAGCTGTGGCAAAAGCGTTCGCTGTCCCTCTGGAAATGATTCCAAATGGGATATCAGTTCCCACTAAAGCCGCCGCCGCTATTGAGAGAGTACCATCTCCCCCAGAAGCAATGATTGCATCTACTCCTCGCTCTACAGCTTGATATGCCAGTTGGTCAGCATCAATTTCTTCAGTTGTAAAATAAATATCTAGATCGATCTCTGGCTCTAATATTGCCCGAATTTCTGCTAGCTCTGTATCTGGGTCGCCCTGACCCGCAACAGGATTGAAGATCAGACAGGCGGAACGATTCATAAGGTATAATAACTAAGCTTGGATAACTAATGAAGATAACAAATTATTCTTAGCATTCGTGGAAATTTTCAACTTCTCTTTTCGGGCTGAGTTTTTTAGAGATATTGACCAAGTTCAGCGGAATGTGCGATCGCATCATACACCAAGAAAAGGCAAGAATCTTTAAAACCTTCCCAAAGAAGTCTATTTTTAGCCGCCTGTTTCAAAAGACTCACTCAACTGGAAGGGTGTTTGGTTAGTCGGTAGAAAAATTTAAAGCCATCATCAGAATTGTATATAGACAGGTTTTAGGAAATTCCTATATTATGGTAAGTGAGCAAATTACTGTTCTTGAGTCGTAGTTTCAGCAAAGTGAAATCAGCGATCGCAAGTTTATCTGTTTAGTAGCGAAATTTGAGTTGTATCGTTGTCTATTTTTTAGCAGTTGCCATTGTTATCAGGCAATTCGATTAAATTTTAGGCATCTTTTCAGTTGCGCTCCCATCAATGCGTAAATCCAGCTAACCTCTCAATTGCTTGAAGAACTTATTAAAGGTAGACAAAGTTCCACTACAGCCTACTAGTACAATGTCTAAGTTAATCTTGAGGGTTTGTAGTAAGCACTGTTGTGCTTAGAAAATAAGGACTGAAGTCCTTACTACGAACTTAAACTTGACATACTACTAGTCAATTTTGTGGCAATTACAACTCAAAGGGCTAACAACTGGGGATAAGGGAGACAAGAGCAACAAATGCCCTTCAGGAGTGCTGAGTTGGGAATCTTCAGAACTCGGAACTGACTCAACGCCTCGCTAACAGAACTGTTTTGGCTCATATATAATGCCCAATCCCTGCAAATTTCTAGCTCTAATATGTCTATTCCTTTGTTAAGCTATTCCCCTTCATCTCAAAATCATCGTGTATCTGGATATGAGATTCTTGGCGACGAGCAACCTAGAATTTATACAGCCGAATATCTGCAATCATCACTAGAAATGGATGCCTTGATTAAGGCAGCCTATCGCCAGATTTTCCACGAACAACAGATGCTAGATAGCAACCGCCAAATCTGTCTAGAATCCCAACTCAGAACTGGTCAAATTACAGTCAGGGATTTTATTCGAGGATTAGCTATATCTGATGCATTTCGGCGACTCAATTACGAAAGCAACAACAATTACCGCTTTGTGCAGATATGCATACAGCGCTTATTGGGTCGTGAGGTTTACAATGAACGCGAAAAACTAGCCTGGTCGATTGTCCTAGCTAGTAAAGGACTGCGCAAGTTTATCGACGATTTGGTGGATAGTGAGGAGTACATGAGTAACTTTGGTTACAATACAGTTCCCTATCAACGGCGACGGATTTTACAAGGACACTCTCTAGGGGAATTACCTTTTGCCAGAATGGCTCGTTATGGCGAAGATTATCGCGATAAATTACCGCTTCCCATGACGAGAAAGCAGGTTGAGCCTTTTAATTTACAAATCTTCTTACGCAGTTCTGACAGAGATGTGGTGTTATTGCTATTAGCTTCGACGCTGGCACTGATTGTCTTGTTTAGTTTGCTGACTACATTTGGTTATTTCCCAAAATTTGGTGGGTACTAGCTGAAACTTAAAGGTGTTGCGATCGCCATTGTGAGCGATCGCAACATCCTCAATGCATAAAAATTCTATTATTTGAGATTTCACAAACAAGCTTTTGGTAAAGAATTGTAATCCAAAATCCCAAATCCAAAACCCAAAATTCGCATGAGTCCCTGACTACGGTAGTCTAGATGAAAGTGAATTTATCGCGTGCGATATTATATTGTTTTATGACTTCAGTTGTTTCTAGTCCCCCACGCACTATTCGGATCGGCTCACGTAAAAGCCAACTTGCTCTGGTTCAAACCTACTGGGTACAAGAGCAGCTCCAGAAAAGCTTTCCTGATATCACTTTTGAAGTCCACACCATGTCTACCCAAGGCGATAAAATCTTGGATGTAGCATTAGCTAAGATTGGCGATAAAGGACTTTTTACTAAAGAACTGGAAGTTGGAATGATCAATCAAGAGATTGACTTTGCAGTTCATTCTCTTAAGGATCTGCCGACTCACTTACCAGAAGGGTTAACGTTAGCAGCAATTACTGAACGAGAAAACCCAGCTGATGCATTAGTGGTGCATGAAAAGCACAAAGATAAACAAATCGATACGTTGCCAGAAGGTGCGGTAATTGGTACATCTTCTCTACGACGGTTAGCACAGTTACGCCATCATTTCCCTCACTTTACTTTTAAGGATGTGCGGGGAAACTTGATTACACGGTTGGCAAAACTGGATGCAGGTGAATACGATGCTTTGATTTTGGCAGCAGCAGGATTAGAGAGATTGGGAATGGGCGATCGCGTTCATCAAATCTTACCCAAAGAAATCTCTCTCCACGCGGTTGGACAAGGAGCTTTGGGGATAGAATGCCGTGCTGATGATAGTGAAGTGCTATCTCTACTCAAAGCAATTGAACATATCGAAACACGCGATCGCTGTCTCGCTGAACGATCTTTTCTCCGTTCTCTAGAGGGCGGATGTCAAGTACCTATCGGTGTAAATACAGAAATATCTGGTGAGAATTTGACCTTAACCGGGATAGTCGCCAGTGTAGATGGTCAAAAGTTCGTCAAAGATACCGTCACCGGACTGGCCAACAACGCCGAAGCACTAGGCACAGAACTAGCAGAACTGTTGCGACAACAGGGAGCGCAAGAAATTTTATCAGAAATTTTTGCGGTGATTCAGCGCGGTTCCTAAGCAATTGGGCAAGCCAATGTGATTAGATAAGAATTGATCGCCGTTGCACTAAATATGTGCCAGACGCGACAATTCGCGTTGGTCGGGATTTCAGAAAGTTAATTTGACAATATAGACTCAGGGAAGCAAAAATTACCATGCGGATTCTATTTGTTGCAGCAGAAGCAGCACCAGTTGCGAAAGTAGGAGGAATGGGTGATGTTGTCGGGGCATTACCCAAAGTCCTGAGAGAAATGGGGCATGATGTGCGGATATTCTTGCCTTACTACGGCTTCCTGCCAGACAAAATGGAAATTCCCCAAGAACCGATCTGGTGGGGAGATGCCATGTTCCAGCACTTTGCAGTATACGAAAGTGTTCTACCTGGTACTGATGTTCCCTTGTACTTATTTGGACATCCGTCCTTCATGCCGCGCCGCATCTATTCTGGAGATGATGAAGATTGGCGGTTCACATTGTTTGCTAATGGTGCAGCCGAGTTTGCCTGGAATTACTGGAAACCAGATATTATCCATTGTCACGATTGGCATACAGGGATGATTCCCGTGTGGATGCACCAAGATCCTGATATCACCACAGTGTTTACCATCCATAACCTGGCTTATCAAGGGCCGTGGCGTTGGTATTTAGAAAAAATTACTTGGTGTCCCTGGTATATGCAAGGACACAACGTCATGGCGGCGGCGGTACAATTTGCCAACAAGGTAAATACAGTTTCGCCCACCTATGCCGAGCAAATCAAGACAGCTGCTTACGGTGAAACATTAGAAGGTTTGCTGTCCTTTATTAGCGGTAAATTATCTGGGATTATCAACGGTATTGATACCGAAGTTTATAACCCAGAAAATGACAAATATATTGAGCAAACCTTTACTGCTGATACTTTAGATAAACGCAAAGCCAATAAAATTGCTTTGCAACAAGAATTAGGATTAGAAGTTAATTCCAAAGCCTTTTTTATTGGGATTGTTACCCGATTAGTGGAACAAAAAGGCATTGATTTGATATTGCAAATCCTCGATCGGTTCCTATCTTATACAGATGCCCAGTTTGTGCTGTTAGGGACAGGCGATCGCTACTATGAAACTCAGATGTGGCAATTAGCATCCCGCTTCCCCGGACGCATGGCAACTTACTTACTGTATAACGATGCCCTGTCTCGCCGGATCTACGCTGGTACTGATGCCTTCTTGATGCCAAGCCGTTTTGAACCATGCGGTATTAGCCAAATGATGGCTTTGCGTTACGGTTCTGTACCCATTGTCCGCCGCACAGGTGGATTAGTTGACACCGTAACACATCACGATCCTGAAAATGCTGCCGGTACTGGTTATTGCTTCGATCGCTATGAACCGCTAGACCTTTTCACTTGTATGATCCGAGCTTGGGAAGGCTTCCGTTTCAAACCGCAATGGCAAGAACTACAAAAACGGGGTATGAGTGAAGATTTTAGTTGGTATCAATCTGCTAAGGAGTACGTGAAGTTGTACAGGTCAATTTTCGGTTTGCCAGAAGAAGAAGAGACTCCAGAACCAAAGTTAGTTTTAAACGAAGCAGTCACCACTAGTAAGTAAAAGGGCGGTTAGAAACCGCGTCTACACAGACAAAACCCACCTCCGTGGGTTTCAAACCTCAATCTTTCCTTAGGGACTTCCAAGAAATAAATTATCCAATATTGTGGGGTGGGCATCTTGCCATTGGTGTCAA
>NZ_CAWUDN010000050.1:0-55453 GCF_963920915.1 Nostoc sp. PCC 9305 | reverse complement strand
TCTCCGTATTTACTTATCTTTACATAGTTTAGTTTTTTTATGCCCACCTACTTAATTCACTTTCCACGATTCAATGTGATGTCTGCGACGGGCTACGCCTACGCTCAAATCTTTGTCAATAAGCAGGAATTAATGAGATTTGTCTAGCGACTTTTTATTTGTCCCTGTGCCAAATTAAAATGCCACTTGGATAGGAAATCGCAAGGTATCCATGCATTTCTGGAAAAGAGATTGTGGCATGTGTAGTCAGAGAACAAATATCACTTGATGCAAAACTATAGCTCAAGAGGGACTAATGATTGATCGCTTTGTAAATCTAATTTTTATCGATTCCTTTGCCCTGGCAATTAACCTGACGTTTGGTGCATTACTTGGCACTAAAATCTGCAACTATTCATGGGAGGGAGATGTAGGTCGTGAGGGAGCAACACCAGAAAGTCACGCTAGTTCTTCTGAACCGCCACCATCCTTAGAGGAAGTAGATATAATCACTTCTATTTGATGAAGCTTGCCTGCCCCAATTGTCAAAAGCGATTGCAATCGGGAGAGTGCCGTTATGCAAACTTTAACTACTAACTGTAAAATTGAGGATATTAAGTCATGGCTCTCATTGATGAAGTTAAACAGGTTTGCTCGCGCCTAGCCTCTGTTGGCTGGCGAGATTTGCTACTCCAGCAAGGGCTAGATATCACAGCAACAAACCTCCAGCAGGAATTAACTAAAGAACTATCGGCTATCAATCGTCAGATAGTAGGGTTTGAAGATTTTGCCTTTGAAGGGAAACGAGCAATAGAAGCAGGAAATCCATCTCGGAGCTTGCTGTTTCATGCCTTGGCTTCACCCAATGTTATAAGTGCCAATCTCGGCGCATATCCCACCCTAGCAGAACTCGAAATTATTGAAAATTTTGTTTATGGAGTGCAGCCTCCTTCTTTACAAGATTTGCAAGTTCTGGCTTCAAGACAACCATTAGCGATCGCAGTGTTTGCTTGTGAATATCGCCCAGCTTCGGAAACTGTCCACCGTCAGCACGCTTCACTTTGTTTTTCGCGCACAGGTGTGGCACGAGTCGGAAACAGACAAGCGTTATATAATGATAAACTGCGCGGATTTCTCCCAGCCGTGGAAGGTGACTTAAAAGAAACTTTTCGCGTCTTGCCAGCTCGTTATTCTGCCTATATTGCTGTTCAACGCACTGGTAATCAAGATACTTTTGGCCCGTTGCGTTTTCAGGATGGTGATAATAGCAGACTATTCTGGGTTCCGCTCCACAAGTTATTCAACGGTACAGAATGCATTCGTGGCTTTGACTTACAAGTGGCAATAAAAGCTCATCATGTCAATCAAAAACTGCGGCGGATTCATTTAGCATTAAAAAACACAGGCTGGGATGAACCAGACATTAGTAACCCGCCATTTATTTTTACAGAAGGCATTGCTGAATTCACAACAGCGTCTGAGTTTGGCACAGGGCTTTTAGTTCCAGTTGTTCACCCAAATCTCATTGAAGCAGCTACTTATCAAGGAAAGCTACTCACCTTTAAAGTTCCACCGAATAGTCCAACCCTATCTTCTAGCCTAGCTATTCCTGCGGATAAAACCACAGGAGCAAGACACGCTCCAGAGTATGTTCATGTCCGCCATAAAATATTGCCCAATGGTCAACAAGAAAATCTCAACGACCAGAAAGATGTGGAAGCGGTTGTGAAAGCAGGTGGCTATGATGCTCAACACTATCTTGACTTTACAGGCGATGGGTCGATTGAAGCAATATGTCCAGAGTTAGCGGTGGCAATTCCTCGCAACGTGCCTGCCTATTCTCTGGTAACAGCACCAGATTTTTTCCCCAGTTGCGACCAGCGAGAGCTATTAGAATGGACAGAGCAATCAGTACCTAGCAGACTCAGACAGAATCTTTGGCAAGTTTCCCCGGAAACATTATCTGACAATCGCTTTGCTCCCAACCTGCAATTAGAAGATGTTGATTTTCGACCAGAAGATAAAACTGTAACTGCAATTGTCTCTTTACCCCATCAAGGTTCGGTGCGACAAATGCCGTTGAATGGTTCCCCAACAACCCGACAAGCATATCTTCCAGATGCGGCGGCGGGAGTGTTTGCTCCTGGTTGGGATGTGAGTTTTGATCGCACCAACCAAGTGGAACACCTAGCAAGCTACGGCTTAGGCAGCCCTTTTCCAGAGGACTCCAAACTTTGTGCTGCACTTAGTACATTTTGGCCCGCAGTAGCTCCTGATGCAGCCCGGACGTTTCAGCCAAATCCCATCTGGCCCACCGTCAGCCCACTAACAGATGCAGAAATTGGCCAGGTTGGCAACTTACCGTGGGATGGAATCTCTGGGCCTCGACGCATCACCAAGAATGGCAAAGAGTTGATAGAGTATTCAGATTTTGCTCATGCAGATTATGTAGAGAGTTCTTTAGAAAATAAATTTTCGCTTTCATTGACGGCTAAGGTTGATGTACGTGAATACGAAGCCAGAGTGTTGGCAATGGCAAATGTTTACCAAGTCTTAAGGATTAGACCTGAAGATAGGGGAAAATGGAGCGTGTTTTCCTTCCAATCAGTACAACCGACCAATTCTGAATTACAACAGGCACAAACTCAAACACAAACTAGGCTTGGTGGAAATATCTATCAGTTTGAGATTTATCGTCATGGAAATTCATTTTTAGACCCAGAAGATTCTCGAAAACGCTTGGTTGCAATCGAAGAAACTGTAACTCTGTTTGTTACACCAGTTAATATTGTGTTAAAACGCTCTAATGGAACCTGGTCTAGAAGACGTGTCTAATTGCGATGTGCTTGTAGTTGGGGGTGGGCCGGGGGGTTGCGCTACTGCTATTGGCTGCGCCCAACTAGGGCTAAAAGTTGTCCTGATTGAGTCGAAGCCATTTCCTCGTACACATCCTGGTGAAACATTACACCCTGGTGTTGAACCACTACTTAAGCAGTTAGGGGTACTTGAGCCAGTGTTAGCAGCTGGCTTTCTTCGCCACAAGGGAAACTGGGTGCAGTGGTCAGAGGAGAGCGAGTTTGTCCCCTTTGGCGAAGATGATTCGGGAGCATGGCTAGGATTTCAAGCCTGGAGAGCCGATTTTGATACAATTTTGCTGAATTGCGCCAGAGAAATAGGTGTTAAGGTTATACAACCTTGCCACGCTTCCCGTTTAGTGATGGATGGGTGCAGAGTAATTGGTGTTGAGACTTCTCTTGGAACTTTTCGGGCAGCTAAAATCATTGATGCTACCGGAGATCATCATTGGCTTGCTCAACAATTAGGCTTAGAAATTTGTTATCATTCCCCACGTCTGATTGCCTATTATGGTTATGTAATAGGAGAATGCCCAGCCCGAGATGATGCCCCAGCGATTGTTGCCGATTCCTCTGGTTGGACGTGGACTGCGAAAGTGCGATTGCAACTTTATCAATGGACGCGCTTATCATTTGTAGAGCAGAAAATCGCAAAAGATTGGCTACCCAATGAATTCTTTGGGTTAAAGATTTACCAAGCAATGCGGGCCGCTAATGTTACCTGGCGAATCGTTTCACAACCCGCCGGATATGGTTACTTTCTGGTTGGGGATGCAGCAATGGTACTTGATCCGACATCAAGTCATGGTGTTCTCAAAGCAATTATGTCTGGTATTTGGGTTAGCCATGCGATCGCATCAGAACTCTTAGGTAATCTTACAGAGCAACAAGCTATTGACCATTACTGTTTATGGATTCATAACTGGTTTCGACACGATATGAAAAACTTAAGTAGCCTAATTGCTAAGTTGCCTAGCCCTCCCTTTTGGATCTAACCAAATAAAAATTTATCGTACAGTCTGATTCTCAGAGATACTATGACAACCTATGAAACAATTTGTAAAAGTAAGAATATTGAATTTATTTACTTGTAGCAATAACTTTGTCAATTTCTTGTAATTTTTGCTGAAAGAGAGAGCGCATTTCATGAAGCTGTTTACTACTAGCTTTTTTAAGCAAATCTCCAGAAATTCCATTAACTTTTTGGAATATCACTTTTACCTCTTTTAACTCTTGTTCATTTGACTTTAAATACTTGACCTTAATTTTTCTAACCAGTTCACGAGTTTCTGTTACTGTCAGATTTTTCTTTAAGACTTCATCTGTTGCTGCAATCCGTTCTGATGCTGCTTGATTTTCGGAGATGTCTAATGCCTTGGCAGATAGAGTTGCCAATGCTAAAGCATGAGCGCCTTTGAGTCCATGCTGCCTGATGACCTGTTTTAAATCTTCAGGCAGATAAAGCATCGGCATTAGATTAGCTTTCACAGAACTAGGATTTAACCCTAACTCTAGCAGCACTAGTAGTAGACTCTGTTCTTTGCCTGTAATTTCCAATAGTTCTAAGCCCTGTTGCTGTTCATCGACGCTAACAGCCATCAATTTTGCTAGCTCTTTACTATTTCCATTTCTCTCTATTCTTTTAATTACCGTTCCCAACATTGTGGAAACTTCATCCATTGACAAATTAGCGGACTTCATTACTTCTTTAAATACTGCCTCTGCTTTATCTAAAGGATTCAAGTCTTCAAAGCCAAGAAAAGTTAGTAATGCAGATTGATCTAAGTCATTAGGCATTGCCACTATTACTGCACGAATAGTTGACCAGCCTAGTAATTTAGCTCCTTCAGTACGTAGCTGCCCATCTAACAGTATGTAACGACCATTACTCTGTCTGACTAAGATGACTGCTGAAATCTGCCCGTGTTTTTTGAGTAATCGTGCTTTTGCTTGTATTAATTCTGGTGTAATTGTCTGCCGAGGCTGATTAGGATTCGGGTCAATGAGATTTAAATCAACTTGTACTTCTCCTGATTGATTTTGAAGTTGTTCTCGGAGTTTTTGCAGTTCATTCTCTAACTCAGGAGATTGTGCGGTTCTGAGTCTTTCTATTTCTATTTGAAGTTCAGCAATTTTTTGTTCTTGCTCAGTTTTTTGAACTGCGCTACTAAATTTACTAGCAATTTTAGGCAAAGCCACGATTATTTTTTCTCCTTAATTAAAGCAACTAAATCATCTGTAATTTGCTTAAAATCTTTACAAGCAGGATGTTTGGGACGGTATTTTTGTAAAGGTAGCCCGTGAGCGCTAGCATTTTTGAATTCATTGGAACTACGAACTTTGGGGTAAAGTTTCAATTGTAAATGTTCAGTTATTTCTGGTAATTGCTCTAGATATTGTCTGTGCATCGCTACGGTATCATCATACATACTTGGCACAAACCCTAAAATTGGTGGACGAGGTGATAACTGTAACTCATCGCTGGTTGAAATGCACCATTCTACCAATTCTGCTGAACCAGAAATCGCTTTCATTTCTAATTGCACTGGGACTAATATGTGAGTTGAAGCCGCTAAAGCATTAACATTCAGCATTCCCAATGTGGCCGGACAATCCAAGATTACTAAGTTATGAGGTAATGGGTAGTTTTTTAAGCGATCGCTAAGTGTGTACTCTCCTCGTTTCCTAATTACTAATTCGTTGGCCATTTCAGCCATTAATGGATGTCCTTGGCAGACTTGAATTTTTGATTCTTCCCAAACCGAAATTAATTTCCAATCCCCCTTAAAATCTTTGGATAATGCTTTAACTAAAGTATTAGATACTTCAGCAGGTGGTACCCCACAAAACACATCTAAAGAGCGTTGTGGATCTAAGTCAAGTATTGCTACAGAAAAGCCACGCCGAACTATCTCGTATGCAAGGTGTACACTGAGTGTAGTTTTACCTACACCGCCTGCATTAGCTATCAGTGAGAGAACTATCTGCTTCATATCAGTTTTTTTGTCGGATTTTGAAATTCGACATAAGCTTTTGAAAAATGTATATCATGCATTTGTATTTGTCACCTATTTCTGTCGTATTTTAAAATACGACACATTTTTTAAGGATTGAGAAATAAACAAAATTAAATTGAAATCAACCCAACGTCCATCTAAACCATCAAAACAGTAACAGCCCAAACCCCTTACCTCATCTGTTAAATCTGATTTGACTTTAGTTGATGAATAACTCAAAACTCAGTAACAGCCTGACCATCCCCCGGTCGAGGAAAAACCCATGAAGCCGCCAAAAATTGAGCCGCAGGTGACTGGCAAGCGCAACAAGAAAAAAATAGATTTACCACCAGCAACCAAACCTCATATACCCTTCCAAGACCGCTCCGAAGAACCAGAATTACAGCCAGAAGCCTGTCAGCACATGCAATTCCTGGATTGCAACTCGGAGGTAGGGCGTGTGATATTCGAGTGCTACCACTGCAAGCAGGGGATAATCAGCGAGTACAGTGGAGATCCCGTAATGGGCGAGTACAAAGGACGACCTTCAGTAATTTTTACAAAGGTAAAATGCCCCAACTGTGAGCAAACAGCGATTAGGCTGCAAGCAAGGGAAGTGCTTAAGGGCAACAGCGATTCCTTCTCCTTGGCAGCAATTATGGCACACTCCCTCTTCAAGAGTGATTGGTGAAAGATATTCACGATTGATAATGCAAAAGTTGAAAATTGTACCCTTAATAATAACTGCACTAACGGCACTGACACTAACTAGTTGCAGTACTACTACTGCTGAACAGTATGAAGCTACAGCACTCACCAGTTACTCCTGGCAAGTCAAGTATGCGAATAACCTAACAGGTCAACCACAGCAACGTATTGAAACCTTTGCGAATACTTCAGTGTTGAATAGGAATGGATTGAAACCGGCAGGAGCAGTTGTTGGCCCAGATGACAAAGGGCTATGGTGGCCTACTTTACCGCCGCGACCAAGTGTTGATGAAGTTGAACAACGCAAAAAATCTCAAGAAGAGGCAGGCAAACCTGAATTGGTCAAAGATGTAAAGTACAAACTGACCTATAGAGCGGGTAATACTCAGAACACACTACCTACTAATTATGATGTTTATCGACAAGTGGTAAAAGCTTACGCCCAAAAAACTCCTTTGGAATTGACTTTGGGTGTGAATGATAATTCAATAGAGAAAGCTGAACCTGTCAGCAAGTAGTGACCCTAAGTTACGTATTCAGCAAGAAGTTAGAGATCAAAACTGAATTACTTTTCAACAAAAGATTGACACTAAAGTATAAATCAAGCTGTCAACCCCTTCTCTGCGAGACGCTACGCGAACGAGGAATTCAAAATTAAAGACAAGACGCTCGTGGACTCGCTTTCCGCGTTAGCGAGTCTTCGAGCGTCGCGTCTTGTAGACCCTTGATTCTTTGAATCAGTAGGGGCAATGGCCTTGAAGGATAATTAATTCAAAATTATTCTTATTCTTCCTAACAGAATTTTTAATTTTGAATTTCATTAAAGGGTCAACAATGATTTAAATTAATTTTTGCTGCGTTGATAGAAAAGATTTCAAAAAATTCTATGGGGGCTATATGGGGGCTTTATGTACCCCAAGGTTGTTTAGAGGCTTGAGCAAAATTTGACTCCCACACAGGGGCTATTTGGGGGCTGCATGGGGTACATTTGACTTTGTGAGATTTTACCCCACTTAGCCCCCAAGAGGTTATGATAATTTTTTGACGCTGAAGAAAAAAAGAGTAATTATTTTATTGATCTCTTCTCTGCTCCCCACTTCACAAATCACAGATAACTTTCACTTTCTCAAAATCTATTACCTTTCTCTTTATGTCAAACATTCACACGTTGCAAAAAATTTTTCCTGCTGGCTTTGACAACGGTTATGGAAGCCTAAAACTTTTAGTCGATGGCTTTGAAGTTGTTCGTGTGCCCAGCTATATAACCAATGCCGAGATGGAAGACGTACCTGGGAGGGTCGTTTTTAACGGTAGTGCTTACACAGTTGGAGAATCAGCTTTCCGTACAGGAAATTATTTTGACCGAAACACTGATAACAATGAAAACAAAGTCAACAACGCATTATTGACTTTATTCGGTGCATTGGCACATCTACCACACCGTAAGGCTTGGCATTTAAAATTAGTCGTTAGCTTACATGATGTTGGTCTAGCTGACGAATTGCAAAAAGTACTCAATGGAGAATATCAGCCAATACTAGCTGGCAAACAATCAGACGTGAAAATAGAAGTCCTGAAAGTCGTACTAGAAGGGATGGGTGCATTGTTTGGGCATCAACTACCGAAAAAATTAACCATTTTAGATTTTGGCAATGGCACAACTCTGTATTCTCGTTACAACCAAGGGAAACGAGAAGTTCACACCGCCTACCCCACTGGCGTAGAAGTTCTCATCAATGATATTTCCCAAAAGATGAAGCATTTAAATGGAGGAAAAATTGGGGATGCTTCCAAGATCCGATTTTGTCTGGAAATGGGACATACTCGGTACAGCCGGGACATTGATATCAAAGATGTCTACAGTACTTGCTTAAAAGATTGGTATGAGAAATACTTGAAGAAAGTGGTGAATCTGACACTTGATGCCAAACACCAAGGGGATGAAATCTGGGCGATTGGTGGAGGCTGCCTCTTACCTGGATTTAAGAAGCTATTAGAGAAGAACGGTTTCAAAATTCTGGATAATCCGGTGGAAGCTAATGTCTCTGGACTTTTAGAGATGGCAAAAGCCATCAGCAGCAAGAATTCGCCTACTACATCTCTTAAGTGATCACAATGACAGAAAAACTTGACTTAGCTCCGATAAAAATTCGGCTCAAAGAAAACTACCGAGAACGCATATTTGCAGAGTCCCAACAACTAGGTAAAAGTTATCTGGAGACGCTTTACTTTATTATTGATTGCTATTTTGTTTTCATCAAGGCTGGATTAGCTACACAACAAGTAGCTTTCACGCCGATTACTACTGACGAAAACAGATTTCAGCCGCCGACTGAAGAGCCATCTATTATTGAAAAGCAAGAGAATTTTGATGACCAAACCTTCACTCTTGATTTTGAGTTGTAAGGGAAGTATGGGACTGCTGCCTCTATAGTGCGTAAGTCAAGCGATCGCACGATAGCGTCATCGCTTTCTTTTGCATAAAGGAGATAATTCTAGCACCTCTGTTTGCTAAAGTAATTCTAAGGCGCGTGAATTTCCAAACAATCCAGAGGCATTATAACTATGAGAATACTTCATGGCACCTGGATACCAAAGGAGGAAACTGACTTTATTCAGTCAGGGTCTTTTTACTTGTGGGTAGAAACTCAATTATCCCACAAAAGTCACACCAATAGTCAACAAATTCATCCTGGACACTTGGTAGAATCCGAATTAAGCGCCTTTTTAGTAGAAGAATTGGGAATTAAAGAAGACAATACTAAATTTTCCCAACGCATATCTCCTAAATACTTTGCCTTACCAACCACCAATAATCAGCCCCTACCTTCACCAGAATTAACCAAGTATTTAGAAATTGAGTTGACTGATAGCTATGAAGAATTCCAATATTGGCAGGTAGATTGTTATGAAACAGTAGTGTCTACCAAAAACGGAACCGCACTTAATATTATTAAACTACTTAAAGATATCCATTTTTTAGCAATATATAATGCGGAGAAGTTTCAAATTGGTTCAGATTTATTATTTTGGTATCATTACACTCAAAGTTTTAAACAAGTAATCCTCAAAGACCAATTTATTCCCGCACTGAAGTATCGACATTTATCAACGGAAAATCCCCACAAAAAAGGCAAAAAAAAGACTGCTAAAGCAGCATTTGAAATTTATGCCACCTGGGAAATTATTTCCGAACAATATGAAGCAAATATTCTTAAATATATTGACTATATGCCACTAATATGTGTGGCAGGTAAAGCAACAGTTAGCTATCCTATTGAGTTTTTTGATCAAGAAACACTATTGCGTCACTTTTCCGAATATGTACTTCATGATTTAGTGACTCACACTCCATCTACAGCCGCTTTTGACAAACAAATTGCTGATTCTCTAATTGAGTCTTGCTTTTATCCTCGTCAGCATAATCCACTAACAACAAATACTGCCCTCAAAGAATATCAGCAATGGTTGGTGTGGAAAACCAAAATTACCCGCACTCAAGCTGATTCACCTTTTCATCTGTGCTTCCAGTTACATTCTCCTTCATCGTCACAAATAGACAATTGGCAAATTCAATTTCTAGTAGCCAGTAAACAAGATCCATCTTTGAAGTTAGCGTTAGCAGACTACTGGACAATGAATCAATTTTCCAAAACTGCTGTACATAAAGAATTTGGTAAAGATTTTGAAACAAATTTGCTGCTGAATTTGGGTTATGCAGCTAGGATGTATCCCAAACTATGGCTTGGGTTGGAAACAGCAAGTCCAATCGCAATGCAAATTACCTTAGAAGAAGCATTTGATTTCCTTACTGAAAGTGCTTGGGTGTTAGAAGACTCAGGATTCAAAGTAATTGTACCTGCTTGGTATACTCCCACAGGTCGTCGCCGCGCCAAGATTCGCCTCAAAGCATCGGGTAGCAAACTTGCTGCAACGAAAGGGGAAACAAAAAGCTATTTCGGCTTAGACTCACTGGTGGAGTATCAGTATGAGTTGGCAATTGGGGAGCAAACTGTCACACCTATTGAATGGGAACAACTGATTAATGCTAAAACTCCCTTGGTGCATTTTCGCGGTCAATGGATGGAATTAGACCGGGATAAAATGCAGCAGTTACTCGAATTTTGGCAGTCCCACGGTAACGAACAACCCCAGATGACCTTACTGGAGTTTCTACAACGCAGTGCTGAATTGGGGTCAGAATGGGAAATTGAACATGATGAAGCTTTGTCAGAGATGATAGCAAAGCTACAAGATAAAAGTCGCCTAGAACCAATTTCTGAACTTGATAATCTGCAAGGCACGCTCCGAGAATATCAAAAGCGTGGTGTTTCCTGGCTACAATATCTGGAAAATTTGGGATTAAATGGCTGTTTGGCAGACGATATGGGTTTAGGTAAATCCGTGCAGGTGATTGCCCGATTAGTGCAAGAGAAGGAGTTACATTCAGCTCTGAAAGTAGGTGAAAAGATTACTTCTTTATCTGCCCTGCCCACACTATTAATTGCTCCGACTTCTGTTGTTGGCAACTGGCAGAAAGAAATTGCCAAATTTGCACCTCATTTAAAAACTATGGTGCATCATGGTAGCACTAGGCTGCAAAATCTAGCTGATTTCAAAGCTGCTTGTGAACAAAACGATGTGATAATTAGTTCTTTTACTCTAGTCCGCAAAGATGAAAAGTTATTGAGCGGCATCGAGTGGCAACGTTTAGTACTGGATGAGGCACAAAATATTAAAAATCCGAAAGCTGCCCAAACCAAAGCGATTTTAAAATTAAGAGCTAAACATCGGCTGGCATTAACAGGAACTCCTGTAGAAAACCGCTTACTGGATTTGTGGTCAATTTTTAACTTTCTCAATCCTGGTTACTTGGGTAAAGAAGCCCAGTTTCGGAAAATCTTCGAGATTCCGATTCAAAAAGACAATGACCGCGTGAAATCTGCCACCTTGAAAAAACTGGTAGAGCCTCTAATTCTGCGAAGGTTAAAAACTGACCAATCTATTATTAATGACTTGCCAGACAAAGTTGAGCAAAAACTCTACACTAACCTGACCAAAGAGCAAGCATCGCTTTATGAAGTGGTGGTACTAGATGTAGAAAAACAATTGCAATTAGCAGAGGGAATTCAACGCAAAGGATTGATTCTTTCAACCCTGATGAAATTGAAGCAGATTTGTAATCATCCAGCCCAATTTCTCCAAGATGGGAGCGATTTTTCACCACTGCGTTCGCACAAACTCAGTCGGTTAGCAGAGATGGTTGAGGAGGCAGTTGATGAAGGAGAAAGTTTACTCATTTTTAGTCAATTTACGGAAGTGGGTGAAAAAATTGAAAAACATCTCAAACATAGTCTGCATTGCAATACTTACTATTTGCATGGTGGTACTAGTCGCCCACGTCGAGAACAAATGATTACCGAATTTCAAGACCCAAATACAGAACCATCGGTTTTTATCCTTTCCTTAAAAGCAGGGGGTGTAGGTATCACCCTCACGAAAGCTAACCATGTCTTTCACTTTGACCGTTGGTGGAACCCAGCAGTTGAAGACCAAGCAACTGACCGGGCTTTCCGTATTGGTCAGAAAAAGAATGTCTTTGTGCATAAATTTGTTGCCATTGGAACTCTAGAAGAGAGAATTGACCAAATGATTGAAGATAAGAAAAAACTCTCTAATGCTGTTGTTGGTAGCGATGAATCTTGGCTCACCGAATTAGATAATGAAGCCTTTAAGCGGTTGATTTCATTGAACAAGAGTGCAATTTTGGAGTAGATATTATGGCTAAATTTAGTCGAACCTGGTGGGGAGATCGCTTTATTCAAGCACTAGAAGCTTTTACAGATGATAACCGACTCAAAAGAGGACAGTCTTATGCTAGCGGTGGTAAAGTCAAAAGCTTTGAGATTGACTTAAATAAAATTACTGCCAAAGTCAGAGGCTCAGTTAATCCCTATTTTGGAGTCTACAAAGAACCAACTTATAATATAGAGATTCAGATTACACCTATTGCTAAAACCCGTTGGAATGAAGCTATCCAAAAGCTTTCTTCTAAAGCCAGCATCATTTCTCGATTGCTGCTAAATGAAGTCCCAGAAAATATTGAAGATACTTTCTCTCATTTGGGACTACATTTATTGCCCCATAGTAGTAAGGATTTCAAAACTAAATGCTCTTGTCCAGATTATGCTAATCCCTGTAAGCACATTGCTGGAGTTTACTATTTAGTGGCTTCTCAATTAGATAATAATCCCTGGTTGTTATTTGAATTACGGGGATTATCGAAAGCAGAACTTCAAGCCAAACTAGCTGATTCTCCTTTGGGAAAAGCTCTCTCTGAAGAATTGAATACTAAGGAAATTCCTTTAGAACTTTCTAATTCGCTGTACACTAAGCTAGAAAAGCAATCTCTTAACCAAATGCCAAATGCCAGAGAATTTTGGTTAGGTACAAAGCGATTACCACAAACTATTGAAGTGGCGACTCCAGGTAGTATCTGTGCAATTTTGATTAAGAAACAAGGGGATTTTCCTGATTTCTGGCACAATGATGCTTCCTTTATTGAAACAATGGAAGAACTGTATCAGCGAGTCAAAACCAAAAATCATCAGTTCTGATTTCAGGGCTGTTGAAGAAGAATTCAGCTATTCTGAATTAAGACGCTCTCTACGAGACGCTAAAAGCGTAGCTTGCAACTCTTACAGAGTACGATGACTCGCTATCAGTCGGGGATTCAGAATCCTTTAAGTTTGACATAGGTTTTCAATTTACAGGCTGAACATGATGCAAACTCCAATTAAAGCTAGTAAAACGGTGATCATTACAGGGGGTAGTAGTGGTCTGGGATACTATTGCGCCCAAGCGATCGCACAATCTTGCACGAACTGGCACATTATCATCGCCAGTCGAAATCTGCCCAGAGTTGAAGAAGCGGTTCAACAATTGACTGCTGAAACGAACTATTCTTTTATTGAAGGGATGACCCTTGATTTGGCATCTCTGGCATCCGTGCGTCACTTCGTGCAAGATTTCCAGACCAGAGAACATCCCCCATAAGATGCGATCGTGTGTAATGCAGGAGTTCAAATCGTTTCAGGTACACGCTACACAGAAGATGGATTCGAGATGACCTTTGGCGTAAACTATCTAGGACACTTTCTACTTGTCAATTTGCTGCTGCCACAGTTAAGTGACCCCTCCCGCATTGTATTTGTCATCTTACAGCACTTACGGCAGCTATGAGGTACATCCCCAAATCTGAAAGCTTTGATAGGAGAGGGCAAGGAGAAAAACTGTATTGCATAATAGCCGGAAGCGCTGTAATGGTGACAGGCCGATATTTTGATGGACTGAAGGAAATTCGATCGTCTGATGAATCCTACGATGAGCAAAAAGCAGTCGAACTGTGGGAAACGAGTGTAGGACTTACGCTTTGACAACGTACACAAAAGCGTCCGAGGAAAGCGATCGCATTCCCAATGGATGTAAAGAAGAATAGCACGAAGACTCATGTGAAATATGGTCAGGGCTATCTTCTTGGGGGTAGGGTTGCAGTTTCGTGTGTTGATAAAAATTGAATTTTAGTGCGCCAGATAAAACCAAGTTGTTCGTAATTCCCTACACCCCACACCCCACACCCCAAAACCAGTAATACCAGGGGTTAACGCTTATCTTAGTGACATTCTTTCATGCAATTGTATATGCTTTTTTCAAGAAATCGGTTTGACTTCTGGTTGAATCAGGTTAAGAACAGTGTAAGGATCGCGACCAGAAAATAGCAGCTTAATCACAATTGCTGCCGCAGACTCTAACAATCGAGCATACTTCAACTCCCCCAAATCGACTAGCTCTTATGCATATTTAATTTATTTAAGAACCTTCTGTTGTAGCTCCTAGTGCCAAAAGTGACGCTCGCACAGATTGCGTTAAACCAACGACCCCTGTAATATTCATGCCTTCATAAGGTCTAGGAGTTCTGAGAATTTTCAGACATTCACCTGTTTCGACATTCCATAAGCGGATGGTCTGGTCTTCACTGCTGCTAGCAAGAATTGGACTTTTAACCGGAGAATGGATAAATGCGATCGCAAAAATCCATCGTGTGTGTCCAATCAATACTCTCAAGCACTTCCCAGTTTTCATATCCCAAATTCTCACGGTTTGGTCGGTTCCTCCACTTGCCAGCAGACAACCATCAAGACTGGCAGCACTGATCACAGCATCAGTATGTCCTTCCAAGGTTCTTAGACATTGGCAAGTCTTGAAATCCCAAATTTTGATGGTTGCATCTTGACTGCTACTATACAAGGTTTGCCCATCTGGACTAAATTTAGCTGACCACACACCGTTTGTGTGCCCACGAAAAATTTTCAAGCATTCGCCTGTAGCAACATCCCAAGCTCGAATTAGGGAATCTGCACAGCAACTAATTAGCATCTTGCCATCAGGGCTATAAACAAGTGATGAGACAATATTAGTGTGATTACATAACACACCCAGGCAAACACCTGTCTTGACATCCCAAATCCGTACCTGCTTGTCACTACCACTACTGGCTAAGGTTTGTCCATCGGGACTGTAGGTAACTGAAAGTAGCCAGTTTCTATGACCCCGCAAGACTTGCAGGCATTCTCCTGTCTCTATGTCCCAAATTCTCACTGTTTCATCTGCACCGCCACTGGCAATGGTATTACCTTGGGGATGAAAAGCTACGGTTCGCACCCAATTAGTATGACCAGTCAAGGTTTTGATACACTTCCCAGTATGAATATCCCATAGTTTAACTGTTTGGTCTTCACCACTGGCTAAGACTTGGCTGCGGTCATTTTCATCAAGTGGAGAGGTTGCTAATGCCCACACACCACTACCATGTCCGCGAAAAGTTCGGAAACACTGTCCTGTATGAATATTCCAGAACTTAACAGTTTGGTTGTCATCACTGGCAATCAAGGTTTTTCCATCTGGAGTGAATGTCAGCGATCGCACTGTGTAGGTGTGCCCTGACAAAGTTTTCACACATTCTCCAGTGTGAATGTCCCACAAGCGAATTGTTGTATCAGCACTGCCACTTGCTAGCGTTTGACCATCAGTACTACAAGCTACACACCAGACATGGCCTGTATGACCGTGGAGAGTTTGCAAACACTGCATTGCTTCTAAATCCCAAATCCTCACAGTGCCATCAGCGCTACCACTTACCAGCATTTTATCATCGGCATTAAATGCTACAGACCACACAATACCCGTATGTGCTTGCAGTGTTTTCTGGCACTCACCTGTATTGAGATGCCAAAGTTTGATAGTATGGTCGGCGCTACCACTTGCTAAAGTTTGACCATCTTTACTCAGAGCGATCGCCCAGATCCAATCTGTGTGTCCTTCAAGACTTTTCAGACATTCCCCTGTCTGAATATCCCATAATTTAACCGTTTGATCCATACCACCACTGGCTAGGACTGAATAGTTTTCTTGCCGAGCCTGGGCTACAGACCAAACAAAGCCTGTGTGCATCCTGAATACTTGTAGGCATTGACCTGTGATATCCCATTGTTTAACAGTTTGGTCATCACTGCCACTAAATAAGGTTTGTCCATCGGCACTAAATACAATAGAACGCACCCAACCTGTGTGTGCTTCCCAGGTTAAGCATTGCTGTCCATCTGTTGTTTGCCATAGGGAAATTTGACCAAGGGTATCCCCGATTGCCAGAAGACTGCCATTTGGACTAACTGCTAGTGTAAAAGTATAGCTGAGATTTGCCGTAAAAGTAGATTTAGTTAAATCTGAATCGGCGAAATTAGTTTGGTGTAAATTCACACCTTTTAAATCAGCTTGCCAAATCGTCAAACCAGAAAAGTTGCGATCGCTTAAATCTACTTGCAGCTGATGAAGTAAATTAATCGTGTTTCCGCCCACATAACCAGCATCGATTGGTTTTTTGCCACGAAGTGATGCCAGAATTGTCATCAGTTGAGCTTCAATCAGATTTGCCGTTCCGAACAAAGAAAGTAACTTTTTAATTATAGAATTGAGAATTAAGTAAAGTTGAATTTCTTTGATATAGTCTTTCGCTGTTGCTTTCAGCAGTGCATGAGTTTTGAAAAAAGAAATATTTTGAGTTTCAATTTCAACACAAACCTGTTGAATCAAACGACTAGTAATGTACTCCATCAACACAGGCTGTAGTGTGAATGAACCACTACCTTTCTCAATCAAGCTTCGCCTTTCTAAAGCTGACAATGCTTCTAGGAGTTGAGAAGACGTAACCAAGGATAATAAATCAGCTTGTATTTCTGAAAAATTTACAGGTTCGCGGTTGATTGCCAACCAATACATGACTGATTTCTCTAAAGCTGATAAACGTTGAAACTGTTGTTCGAGCAAATCTTGAATATCGCCGAAGACAACAGTACCTTGAGCAAGAAAGTTAGAAATATTACTATCAAATAAATCCCGGATGGTTGTTGCTACAATCTTCAATGCCAGTGGATTACCTGCATAGGATTGAATTAGAGTTTGCCATTCATCAACCGATCCAATAAAGCTACCTTTGCAGCTAAAAATTGCTTGCCCATCAGAGATTGATAAACCAGATAATTGCAGAGTTCTAACAGGCAACTTTTCGCCCTCAAGTACCGCCACCTCTTTAGGCTTTTCTCGGCTCGTCAGCACTAAACAACTTTGGTGGCGAAACTCACCAATTCGCTTAAAAAGTTCGCCATACCCTTCGTAACCAGAGCGATATTGACCTGTTCGACCCTCATTGCTGCTTAAGATTGTTTCTGCATTATCGAGAATTAGCAGACAGCGATGTTTTTGGAGATAGGTAAGCAGTCGAGAAATGCGATCGCTGACAGATTCGGGTAAATCTCCCTGCTGTTGGTGAGAGAGAACTTGAATCAAGCTAGTGAGTAGTGCTTCAATAGTGGGGGCATTATAAAGCGATCGCCAAATAACATACTCAAAATTTCCCTGAAGTTTTTCACTCAACTTCACAGATAAAGAAGTTTTACCAATTCCCCCAATCCCCAATAGTGCCACTAACCGACAATGGTCTTGGATAATCCACTGCTCTAAGGTTGCAATTTCTTGGAAACGCCCATAAAAAATCGAAACGTCGAGCGCTTCACCCCAGTCTTGATAGGTTTTTACTGGATTATCAGACTTGATTTCTCCAGTATTCTTCTGACGAGAACACCATCTTCTCAAAGACGAACGGAGGTTATCTTTAGTAACTTTCTCACCCATCGCCTTGGAGAGCATTTTCCAGAGTCGAAAGCCAACAATTTTGATGTAATCGGCATCATAACCGAACTTTTCAGCAATCTCTGGATATGTTTTCTGTTCCCATGACTGTCGAAAAATAATTTCTTGCAAGTCATTTAGAGATATTTTTCCTAGAATTATTTCAACAATGGCTAAGGCTTCTTCGACAGTCATTTACCTAGAGGTTGCTTACTAAAGTTAACTTCAACTTGTAACTTTCAATAACTATTAGTTACTGCAAAGATTTAGCAACTTTTTTAAGATGCTATCAGTTGTTGTTCTTTGGGAATCAACAACTTTAAATCATCAACAAAATCCTTGAAATTATTCTAAACTATGACTACTACCTTACAAAGACGCTCTAGCGCCAATGTCTGGGAGCGCTTCTGTGAGTGGATCACCAGCACAGATAATCGTCTATACATCGGTTGGTTCGGTGTCCTAATGATTCCCACCCTGCTAACAGCTACCACTTGCTTCATCATCGCCTTTATTGCTGCACCTCCCGTAGATATCGATGGTATCCGTGAGCCTGTTGCTGGTTCTTTGATTTATGGCAACAATATTATCTCTGGTGCGGTTGTTCCTTCTTCAAATGCGATCGGCTTACACTTCTACCCCATTTGGGAAGCAGCTTCCCTCGATGAGTGGCTTTACAACGGTGGGCCCTACCAGCTAGTAATCTTCCACTTCTTAATTGGTTGCGCTTGCTACATGGGACGGCAATGGGAGTTGAGCTACCGCTTGGGAATGCGTCCCTGGATCTGTGTCGCTTATAGCGCTCCCCTGGCTTCTGCAACTGCTGTCTTCTTAATTTATCCCATTGGTCAAGGCTCTTTCTCTGATGGTATGCCTTTGGGTATTTCTGGAACCTTCAACTTTATGTTGGTGTTCCAAGCTGAACACAATATCCTAATGCATCCATTCCATCAGTTAGGTGTGATTGGTGTGTTTGGTGGTGCTTTAATTTCTGCGATGCACGGTTCTTTGGTGACTTCTACCTTAGTTCGTGAAACTAGCGAAACCGAATCTGCAAACTACGGCTATAAGTTTGGTCAAGAACAAGAAACCTACAACATCGTTGCAGCTCATGGTTATCTCGGACGGCTATTTTGGCAATATGTCAGCTTCCAAAACTCCCGGTGGCTGCACTTTGTCTTAGCAGCTTTACCTGTGATTGGTATCTGGTTTACTGCTTTGGGTATCAGCACGATGGCATTTAACTTGAACGGATTCAACTTCAACCAGTCTATCATCGACTCCCAAGGCCGCGTAATTAACACTTGGGCAGATGTGATTAACCGTGCCAACTTGGGTATGGAAGTAATGCATGAGCGTAATGCTCACAACTTCCCTCTAGATTTGGCTGCGGGTGAAGCTGCATCAGTAGCTTTCAATGCCCCTGTTATCAACGGCTAAGGTTTAACTGTCATTTTTTATAAGTGCTTACCCCGGCTTACTTTGTTGAAGCCGGGTTTTTTAACGTTTCCCTATCTGGGAAAGAGACTTTGATATCACTCCATTGTGGCAACCCAAGTAAAACCTAAGTTCTAAAGTTTCTTACTAAGAGGTTTTTAAAAGCATTTTTAGCCTCTGCTTGCGGCTGGCGATCACAAGAAGGCGGTCGAAACAGCGCCATCGCTGTTGGAGAAGATGGGCAATAGAATTATTCCTTTGGGCAAGAGTGGTGAGCGTCGAGGCGTGATGCTGGAGTTTGAGAATGTGGAGATGACAAATTTGCTCAACTAATAGCTTTCCTGTTTCATTTTATGAAAGCGCAATCTATTTCCTCTAATCTTGAGAAAGATTGACATTTAATTTGAAGCGACGTTCTTCAACAATTGAAACAGGTAACTCACGATCATCTGATGTATATTTTGAACTCAGAATTTGCAGATGCTGTTGGGTGACATCTGCACGTTTATCGCTCGTTGGATCTCTACCCAACCATGCTCTAGCGGTTTGAGAGCCAATAGTCAAATTAGTAGCTGTAACTACTTCTATTGGCAATGAGTCCTTTGGAAGTTCTCCCCAATACTCTATGGTAAAGTTCCGTAGTTTTATGGTCGCACTTGCTGGTAACAACAACGCTTGAAAATTACCTGTGCCGTGGAAACGACTAACTATAACTTTACCTTTGCCCTCGAATCCAAAAATGCTAACTCCGTAAACCCCGCTTTTTTCATACTTAACACCTGGACTGAGGCTGTAGGGTATAATAAACCAACGAGGGACAGAGCGCTCATTGCGTAGTGTCATGTCAAAGATGAGTGTGATCTGAGGTGGTTTCTGCCTATGTAAACCCATATACCTCATCTCTATGGCATTCTGATTTGATTCCCTGTCTATCCTTTTTAATGAATTATTTGGCACTGTTGCCATGAAATTGAAATATTGCTCAGTCAAGTTGCTAGACGAAATACAATTAGTCAAAACCAGCAGTAAGGCACTCATCAAAAACGGAAAATTCATAGCTTCATTTACTTGCAAAGTGCTGTATATACACAAAGCTTTTGACACAACATCACAGTCCACTTCCCCCACTAGTAGCGCAAGGCAGAATTAAAAATGAATACAGCGTAAGCGTTTCATTCATTGGGAATACGTAGTTTATTTCCGCCGTGTTGTACTTGTTAATCTAGCTGAAACATTTTTGCCATCATTTCCGGGATTAATTATTTTTATTTGGAGGATAATTGTATAACGAGTTAGTACTTATTTATCCGAGACAAAATATTTTTACCTCTCAATAAATTCTCTCTGGCAATTGAATGAATTTATTTCCGAAAAAATAAATTCATCTAGTAGAAGCAGTCATCATAAATTTTCTAAAAGTCCGTTTTTTGAACAACTCCTGAAAACTCTTTATTCACAAACTGCGGCTCTTTCAATAATAAACCATTCATGGTACAAGATTGCTAAGAAAAATCCTTCATTCTTCAGGCGATCGCATACTGCCATAAATCCCGAAAAGAATGGATCATCTTCATAGGTAGTATCTGATAGAAAAACTGTTACAGAATTCTTATCCGCACTCCAGATACAACGTATTATAGTAATATTCGGATGATGTGATTTATCTACAGGTAATAATATTGAGCATTCTTCCACTGACAAAAATTCTGGTTCTTCATATCTGAAAACCGATGACCAACTTTCTGGTCCTTCATGTTTCTCAATAATTCTATCCCACCTAACTGACTTGATTTTTTCCAGAGTTTCTGTCGATATTTCGGAAATTTTCATAATTTTTACTACAGTTAATAAATTTTAATAATTAACATCTGGCATTTGGCATCAATTGCCATAAATAGATTAAATTAATAGCCTACAATAATGCCTATTTCTATATAACCATTATTATAATCCGAGGGGAAGACAAAAAGCATGATTGACCACGACCGCCTTTTCAAAGCATTACTCTCTACAGATGATTTAACTCGTAAATGTCGAACTATAGAACAACAAAATCAAATTCTTCTCACTCAATATGAAAACTTGAAACGGGAACTGCGTTTAGCAAAAAATACTCCAGAAGGAACAATGGTTTCTGATTCTCGTAAAGCTGCTAAAAAAGGCATTGACTCGATGGCTATTATGGTAGAAACGATAGACAATCAAATTAAAGTTGTTTCTCAGATTCGGGATTTTGTCAAGGACTTTAGAGAACAGAAGATCACTATCAAAGAATTTCTTGGTGGCCCACCAACTCTGCACTCCCTAGACGAGGAAATTATGTCAGATATTCTTGAGCAGATGTTGTCAGAATTAATGAGATAGTAATTGAGGGTAGAACTTTACCACACTCCAGCCTAAAGTTTTCTAGAGTGAGAAAACTTGGGGATTTTTTCATATAGCTGATTGTCCCGATTTAGTCACAATATCCCAATTGACTTTTACATAGCCTGGTTCAATATGAGCAAAGTGCGAACTTAACAGTTGATGAGCATTAGGCAGGACGTGAAAAGGAATTGATGGGTACAAATGATGCTCGGCATGAAATGGCATATTCCACATTAAAAATCGCACAGGCCACAGAGTTAGTGTTGTGCGCGTATTTGTCAGCAGGTTAGCATCAAGAGTACAGCCTGTATGTTCTGCTAACAGAATAAAACGCAAAATTGGTTGACCAACAATCAATGGCAGCAGCCAATAAAGTAGAAACCAAGGCTGATCTACTGCTATTGATAGACCGAGCATAGCTGCATAAACTGCCAATTGCAGTTGAGTGGAGCGAGTCACTTCAGTACGTGCTGAATCAGGTATAAACGGACAATTATCAAATTTACCCAATGCAATCTGGAAATGTCCCCGAATTTTTCCCAACCACCACGGTAAACCGCTAATAATTAATAAGTATTTCGCAAAGTTGCTAGGTTTGGGATCGGTTAGTTCTGGATCTTTATCAGGAACGCGAGTATAAAGGTGATGCCATTTGTGATAGTAACGGAAGAATGTGCTGTTATAAAATGAAAGCAATCCCGCACCCCAAGCAACGGCATTATTTAAAGGACGAGCCGCAAATGCAGTTGTGTGGACGCATTCATGCATAGGTGCAAACATAGAAGCAATACTAAAACCATAAACCACTAGTGCGGGGATTGCTAGTTCCCAATGGCCCAAGTTTGTCCCCCAAATATAACCGCTACATCCTATAACACTCAGATGCAGAGTTAGTTGCCGCAGCCCTTTTGAGTTGGAGCAAGTATTTAACGCACTCAGATCATGTGCAGAAAGAATTTGGCGAGGTTTTTGCTGTTGATTAGCTTGACTGTTTGATAATTCTAATTGAGTAAGTACGCTATCATTAGACATAAATTTTTGCCTGACGGATAATCTATTATAAAACATTGCAATCCAACATTTACACTCGACAAATAATCCTTAGCTGAACTGTATTGGAGTTTATTCTGTTTTATTAATACTCGATTTATTAGAAAATTTCATAGCATTTTTTCGGAAGTTGTACTGATTCTGAAACTTACTCAGAGCCGCAAACTTTTAAAAAGATGCTGTATCCCAAAAAGTGGTTATGGAAAAATCTTGGGAGATAAATCTTATCTTTGTAAGTCTATTTGTTGTGTTTGAGATTTAGCTAATATTTTATCAATTTGAGTATTAGCATCCTCAAAAGTTTGCAATATCTGTGGAGTTACTTTATTAGTCTGCACCTTGCCAGATTGTAAATTTAAAATTACCTCCCCATTTTTCTGCGAAATAGTTAAATCTCTCTGCTGGGTACTAAAGGTTATATCATAAATTTTTCCCAAAACTTGAATACCATTTTCATTAGACTTACCCCAAACCATGCCAATCCTTTGAGCAATTTGAGTCAGCCGACTGATGGCTTCAAGCTCAAATGTATCTTTATTCATTACTGTCAACGCTTCGGCTGATAATTGCTCACCAGCTTTAAACCCATAAGCCACTTCTACAATGCGTTTTTTGTAATTCTCCGACTTCCCTAACTTATCTGCGGCATTGTACCAATTTCTCAAATCATCAATAGTAACTGATTGAGTTTGGACTGTTTGATTAGGTGAGGCTCTGTTTTGTGGTTCAGGAAACGGGACTATTTTCCCGTCCACATAATCCCCCAATGGCTCTAGATGTAGTCCCCACACCTGCTGTTTTTCGGTGAATAATTCTGGTAATGCTTTAGGTGAGTGCTTTTCCATATCAGCCCACTGCTGTTGATAAACAGGGTCAGCAATCATATCAGGTGTGATTTGATACTGCTTACCAACACGAAAGGCGACTTGCTTATCAATACCTGTCGCCAGAGCAATATCGCCTTCCTTAAACCCATACTGTTTGTAAGGCTCATAAGCTCTAGTAGTGTGAGTTCTGCCATATCCGCGCATGGCATCAATGCAAGTATTTACAGGTAGTGGGTTCGGCTCACCATGCATCATTAAAGGGTAGTTCATCGGAATCGGTTTGCCTTTGATGACGGGAGGGGCGACATTTTGAACCTCTTGGTTTGGGTGGAATTGAGCGCTTTGTTGAGGCGGAGATTGCGCTGTTTGTTCTGGTAGTTTCAAAAACTGTGGTTGTGTGGCGAGGGAATTAACTCTTTGTTGATAGTCACTATCCGATTCAATAATTGCCCCAAATTTCTTGATCATGTTCTCCAAAGTTTTGGGGGGAATTGAACTGCTGACTAAGTGAAATACTGCTAGACCTTTTTTAGTTTCCCTGATAACATCTTCTGTTGGTACTTGCTCCCATTCAACTTTTTGAGTAGTTAACCATTTAGTCACAGTTTCAGCTTTCTGGTTGTCAACAGCCAAGCCCATGACTCCAAGTTTTTTGTTTGATTCTGTCGAAAATAAGAAAGTAGGACGCTCTTTAATATGATGTAGAATATTCGCACTACTCTCAATCATCTCTTGTTGTTTAGAATTAACCGATTGAGTCCCAAAAGCCTGAAATTCCTTCGTCCACTTCTGGGGATATTCAACGGTATTAGGGTCAATTTGAGCGCAAATCACAGAAAAATTACTTTCAACGATTGCAGGCGCGGATGTAAGTTTTCCGGTTTTGAGCAATCCAAGCTGTCTGAGCGCGTCTTTGTCTTTTTTAAAGTGCAACACTCCCAAGGATTCACCATTAAAAAATACAGCATCTCTAGTTTTAGAAGCTGAGGTTTCGATAGTCAGTTTTCGGTAATCTTGATCATTGAATGTCTGACCAGAAAAATCATAAAAGTTAATTTTATTAATTTTGAGGAGATTCCCATTGGGAGATTCACCCAGGACAAAAGCTTGATCTCCAGTTTCGGAGATTGACGTAAGCCTTAGTTTTAGGGGATTACCATTTTTCAGGTAATCAATTTGTTTCAACTGTTGGACAGAATCACTGTCTAACTCACCCAGAGTTTTCCCATCAAGTTTGATTTTTACTGTTTTGTCAGTCACCGGCACAGTGCCAAATTCTAAGTTGACCGGTTCGGTGTTAAAAACAAGTCCTGCATAAGAGAAGTTCTTGAGTTCACGGATAGTAATTTCAACCGGCTCGTTTCCTGGCAGTCCAATGGTTGCTTTGGCAGTCGCGGGTTCCACGCCAACGAAACTAGCTTGTCCCTTTGTGCCAATGGGAAGCTGTGCGGTTCTAGTTTCAAGCATGGCAAATTCCTTATATTCGCCGTCAGCATCCTGAACAAACATTAGTCTGGAAACGTGGCGTTCATGCCCCGGTGGGTGGTGACTAGCTCTGATTTCTATCGGGTGCTTTTCGGTGGGATTCCAGTCTCGACCTAAAAATTGATTTGCCTCATTCAAAAGTGTGACTAACTTCGGTTCCGTAAATTGCAATTTATCTAAGCGAGAGATAATCTCATTGGGGAAAGCAGCGAAGGCAAAATTAGAGACTTTTTTAGCGATCGCTTGGGGGTTTGCGTTTTCTTTTCTTGCAACTTCAAGTTCATCCTGGCGGGATGCACAGATGTTCCAAGCGGCGGCGGCAGATGCAAGTTTTTCTGACTCTGGGATAGAGGTATAAAATGCGAGAGCCGCCTCTTGTGCCTTGTCGAAAAGTAATTTAGTTTGGCTTCTAGTAAGTTCTGGTTTTAGTTCTAGGAGTTTAGCTCCCTGCATCGTCATCCCCGCCTTGAGGTTGTGGTCAGTCACAGATTGTTGGCTAACTGTCCCCAGGTTGCGGTAGGCGGGTTTCTTATCCTCCCCAATCTCATCATTGATTTGTGCAACTGCTAGTAATTTGTGGGGGCGTTCTTTAGTTCGCCATTTCTCTGGTATTTCGTCTAGGCGAATGTTCAACGTTTGGGCTTTCCAAATCAGAGGATGTTCGTAATGGGTGAGATTGGTAATTTCGAGTTGGCAAGACTGTGGAGTTTGGATGATTGCTGATGGCCCTTTCTCGGTTTCCCGCCGTCGCTCCATACGTACCGCAGCGTTGAATTTCTGATCAAACTCGTACTTGGCGGCGATCGCTGCAAATTTTTGCTGTGGTGTAAATTCTACCCCTTTAAATAAGTCTTTAAACTGGACTATGGGACGCGATTCTAATTGTGATTCTTGGAAATATTTATTAGTTTGGCTAATTAATAATTCTACTGGTGAGTAGCCCTTTGGTGTTATCCCCGTGTTTAAATAAACTGAAGGCGACTTTTTATCTTTAATATAATTAACATCACGATACAAGTAGCGGCTGTTTTCCCGGATTTTATCCATCTCAGGTTTTTTAGCACTTTTGAATAAATCAACCGCTATTTGGTTTTGATAACATCCTTCTTCAATCATGCTCCGGTACATTTGACGGTTAATGTCCATTGCTTGCTGGATAATTTCGGGAGTTCTTTGACAATGAGCGATTTCAACAACCCCTTGCATATAAGGCTTGTATTCTTCTCGAATTAACTTTGGATCTTTCTGGCGTTCTTGCTCAAACAGGGTTTCGTAATGGTTAGAAACTTGGTCTAGATAATTTGATTTCTGCTCAAAAGTACCGTAAGTCTTTAGTACCTCAATTTCTGATTCTAATGCCTCCAGTGCTGTCACTTGATTGTTGATTATGCCCACGCTGATGCTATCACTCATGTGGATAGCGATTTTTTCAAATGGGGGCTGGCTTCCATCGGTGGGATCATAAAATGATTGTTTTTTGAGCTTAACCGTGGGCGAATAGGCGTTTTGGGGAAGATTTCTTCGCTCTGCCTCTGCTGTTAAATTAGGATATAAGCTAGCTCTTGCTACACCAATGCAGTCACCATCGTAGTCTCGTGCTTGGCGTTCTGATTCGGTTTCTGCTGGATCTATAAAATCAACATCAACCAAGAGTGCTTCTAGCTCTGTGATTCTTTGCTGTATGCGCTTGTGGTCTTCGTCATTGACTACAATTATGCCTTGCAAAGATTTACCATCTGGAGCAACACGGTCTTCAACGTGTTTATTAGTAGAGACACACAAACCATTAGAGTTGAGGAAAGGGGAGCGAAAGTTAAGAACCTTTTCCTCTTGCTTCAGCCAAGGGACACAAATTTCACCATTTTTGAGTTCCTTGGAGGGAATAATCATTCCTCGGTCAAAAGTAAGCGTTTTCCCAATAGCAATATCTCGCCACTCACTTTGTACAAACCGACTTAATTCCTGTTTAACTTTCTCAGTTTCTAAAAGCTGCTGATGCCCAAGTAAATCAGCTTTAATGAGTTGGTACATGAACAAGTCATCTTTGGCGGGGTCATCATCTAACTCCTGATCTGCATCTAAGTCATCATTTGTCCCTAAGTTTTTAATATCTGTTTCAAGATTTGTGACTTCGCCTGTTTTTAACTTCTTTTGGCTCAATGATTCTTTACGTTTTTCATATCTTTCACAATAGTAAGCACCAACAATTCTTGGGTCATCTTGAATAGAGGCTAATCTTTGAGCTTGTACCTCTAGTTCCTCAATAAAATCTTTAAGCCCGTGAGGGAAAGATGCCAGCAGTTGGGAGATAGACATCTGACCTTGTTGAGATTGCCCTTTTTCAGCTAACCAAATATTTTGCTGATATAATCCTGGTTGAATTTGAGGTTTAGTAGGACCTTTGGGTCTATCCTTGTCTGTTCCCTTAAAACTGCTCACAGGAAGAATTATATCGATTTTTGGTTCATTTTTAGTATCTGCATATTTTATTCTATCTAGTCTGTATGGTCGGAGTGTTCCTTTGCCAAAGCGATATTTAGTCGTATCTTCTCCAACTCCATCTACCCAACCAAATCGATGCTGAATTACACGATAGCTTTTATCTGCTTGGGATTCTCTTAAGGTTACTTTGTCATAAAGTTGTGTTGAAATCTGCCCATAACAATCGCCAACTAATTTATATGCCAAATCATTCGATAATATTCCTCCATTTTCACCTTTGTTATCAGTAGAATCATCTACTACCAAAATGTTTAGCTTTTCGTGAATCGCATTTTTACAAGCTCCAAGGAAGATGGAACCATAAGCCCCACGGTCTTTACTATCTGGACAAATTTTTTGAATTGTTTCTAAACATTCTTTATCTCCATAAAGTAAACGAGTCTTAGAAGACAGTAATAAAATCTGTCCATCTGGATGATTCTTTAATTCTTCATCGCTGCTGTATTCATCTGAGTGTCCAAATGAGAATTCTTTACCAGGAAAGTAAAATTCTAGTAAAGTATTACTGAGCTTTTCAGTTAAAATTGATTGAGAGTCATTTTTGCTATCGTCTATATAGATCCACTGATTTAAACGAGGGTCAAAATGCTTCAATTCCAGAGTCATAAAATTTGAAATTTGATGAACATTAATTAAATTTTTGAGAGGTTTTTATGTCAAGGATTAAGCGTTGGATAAATATGAATAAAAAAGAATTCAACCCAGATGGAAGCTTAAAAAGTGAAGCTCGGCAAGAAATGTTATCCAAAGGTGAAGATCCAGGAGCAATTGATAGTTATGCTCGTAGAGCAAAAGAAGAGTATGACGAGTGGAAGCACCTGGACGAGACTGATCCAGAGCCGTGGCCAATCTACACAGCCTACGATTTCTTCACTGAACAAGAAAAAAAAGAATTCAACCTAGATGGTTCTCTCAGACCTGAATATGTAGAATATGCTCGTCAAATTGGCATCAGTGGAAGTGCCCTGGAACAACTTGAGTGGCGTAAGAAAATGGAGGTGGATCATTATAATAAAATGTCTGCCTCACACGTAGAACAAGGCATCAACTTTGGTGAATGGTTGATGGAAGGGAGGATTGAAGATAGCAGAACATACGTCCAACGTCGTCAGCAGATGGAACAAGACCTGCGTAACTTTGAGCCGGAAGACAGTTTGCCTTACGACAAGGACACCTCTTATTAAAGTAGGTGAGTTACCCTGTAAAGAAAGTTTTATCCATCAAATGCAGTGATTTGACCTGAATATGTGAAAAAAAGCGATCGCCTCAACTTGGCATGAAAGTAAATATTTATCGAAACAGAATTCAGGAGTCAGGAGCCAGAATTCAGTTGGGTATTCTGTGCGACTGGTGGATAGCGCCGGCGGCAAGCGAGTCAGACGCTCCTGCGTCGCTAACGCTGCGCTATCGAGCGTCACGAGCGTTTTGATTCTGACTCCTGAATTCTGACTTCTGAATTCTTCTTCATAAACTGCCTTTTTACTTCGTTGACTTGAAAGATTTTAGAGATTGCTGATGGAGTATCATAGCCAGTAATCGCAGTGCAGTAAATAAATATACCGCACTGTCACTGTGTTTATCTATGGTGTTTTCTTGAGTCTTCGTGCCATTCGATGCTGTTCCAAAGATAGGGAAAACCAAAACAGACAGTTTCTCTTTCCCCAAAACTTAATTACTTGTGCCGTTTAGGTTTATTCTTATTACGTTCATACTCAGCAATAATATCCTTGGTCTGTTGTGGAAAAATCACACTTTTATTGTTAAATCGCATTTGGTATACCAGATAACAGGGACTTTTGCGATCAGGACAGGAAAGATTTGTTGGCAGATTAATGATTGTTACTCCTGCAAAAGTCGCAGAAGCTAACATGGCAGAGCCAAAAAAGAAAATCCCAGAGCGACCTGAACCGAGCCAACCACCGAGCCAAAAAACAAGTCCTTTGAACTGTTCAAAGCGTTTTTGACGAAGTTTTTGACGTTCTAGTTGTGCTTCGTTCCATGCCTGTATTTTTTCCAGCTTGTGGGCAGCTAATTTATTGGCTTTAGCATCGGAGGCTTTTTCGACTTGAATATCAATAGTGCGTTCTTTGGCTGCAATTTCTTGTTTTAATCGGTATTCATTCCATTCTTGGATACGTTGGGCGACAGCATCGGCATTGGCGAAGAAGGCAATGAGGGTGTCGTCTCCCAATTCATTCCAGATAACTGTGCCCTCTGTTGCTTTTTTTGGGCAATTCGAGCCATGATTCTTTCTTCTAATTGAGCAAACAGATTGTTTTCCGAATCGCTCTGTTGCAATTTCAATGCGACATTTTTCAGGTAAAGTGATTGAACTAAGCCAGTTATTTCTTCAGCTTCGGCAGCAGTAATCCTATCAATAAGATTAGATAAATCATCTCTGGCAGCTACAGCTTTTTCACTAACATTCTCAATCACTGCATCTAATTTTAGTAGCTCAGAAATCCCAGACTCATTTAGAGTAGCTAACTCAGATGCAACTTCTTCAAAGGATTTGTTTTGCTCTTTTATTGATTTGTAGGTTTCAAGAAAGCGTTCGCACTCATCTGGGCTATACTCATCTTGCTCAGATAGTCCGCAGATTTGGAGAATTATTAAAGCCTGAGAAAGTGCGATTTTATAGCCTCTTTCACGAGCAATAACTAGTAATTCAGTGATATCTAATGGTAATTGGGCTTTCTTCCCTTGTTTTTTCCCCCCATTTTTCGTTGACGACGAGGAATTGCCCTGAGTTTCTGACAGTGCATTGTCAACAACTGGAGATAATAGAGCCATTACTTCCTCCTCAGTTCCACCCTGCTCAATTAAAGTGCGACATTCACGAAACCTGTCTGCATCATTCTCGGTATATAACTCTTTTTCAGGTATCCCACTCAAGCGTAAAGTCCGGCTAATTTCGGATGGTGAGAGGTTGTTAAAAAGTTCTTGTGGTTGATACATAATCATGAATTCCTATTTAGATAAAGTTGAAAAAGGATTTAACCAGTCAACTTTTAACTGTCTTTCTTCTGTTGGGGGAATCTTAGATGGTTCTGTTGCGGGAATATTGGATGGAAGGGAAAGTGATGAATGTCTTTCTTCTGTTGCAGGAATCTTAGATGGTTCTGTTGGGGGAATATTGGATGGAAGGGAAAGTGATGAAAGTGAATTTCTGTCTACTGCAATCATCGTGGCTGCCTGAGACGGGATTTCTCCCAGCAGTCCCATCAGATATGAAGAGTGAAGTTGAAGGCGGTAAAGACAAGCACGAATGTGTGGTTCTAAATCTACGGGTTGCTCTTGGGCTTGATACGCTAAAGGAAGCCAATAGCTGCTAATAGCAATTATCACCATATCTTTCGCAGGATAAAGAGTATTTCTGGAGTTTAAATACTTAAACAGCATTGCTTCGGGGCTATCAGTCTTAACTCTACTTCGTAAGCGAAACTCAACATCTGAAAACATTGCTAATATTCCTTTAAAACGAGCAAATTGCTAGGACGCACGATGGTTTGAAATAGCTGATGTAGCGTTTTGATAACGGAATAATCCGTATACATCCGTGAAACGTAAGCACAACGCATCTTTTTTAATCGGCAGGTTAAAAGCCAAGCGCACATCCTCTTCTAATTCTGCCGCCCATGAAATCTCGGTATAAGTAAATAAGTTTTTCAACTCAGCAACTAAATATTCCGATGTTCCCCCACCAATAATTACTTGCTGAATATCAACAGGAATATTCATACTCAGCCAAATAGATACTTTATTCCAGTATTCTTTCCGAGACAACTCCGCTACTTCAACAATTTGTGCTACTTCCTCAGCTTTAAACTCAGCATTCTTACTCCGAGCCAAGGTGTTAAAGTATCTCGGTTTTAACGCTGAACCTGATAGATGAATAGCCTTTAACAAATCATGTAAGTTCTGTCCTGATGTTCGGCTTTTGATTCTCTCCAGCATCCAGGCTAAACCCAAACCTTCTGTTTTTCCAGTTGATATACCCCGCTCAAAGATTACGGCTGATATATCCCGAAAACCCAGCATCACCACAGCAATGTTCACTTTATTAAAGTCTGTGCCGAGTTTTTTACTTCGCGTCAATACCAGTCCCCCACCCTCCGGCAAACACTGAAAGCTGATCAGATTTACACAAAATTGTTGACCTCGAAAGCTAAAGCTAGACAGTGCCTTGGTTAAACCCATCTCCAATCTTTCCCTGTCTTCCCACTCCCCATAAGGCAACAGCAGTCCCAACGATAAATCAAGGTTGGACTTCAATCCTTCTCTAATCGCTATTGCCCCCACTGCTGCCAAAGTTTTTGGAATCGCGTTCTCATACTTGAGTTCTAAAAAATTGATTCGCGCTTCAAAATACTTTTGGGCCAAAAACCCAACCGCATAATACTCTCCGTTGTACTCTATCCAAGCCTCATTCTCTGGATTGGGCCGATTAATTTGCCCAGACTCATATAAAGAGAGCGAGTCTCTAGAAATCTTAACTAACTCTGGCTCCATACACAGCAATTCTGGTTTAGAAGACATCTTCTCCAGAACACGATAAACCATCTTCGTCATTGAAGTTCCTGGATCAAGGCTCAACATTAAATCCACAAAAAATTTTCTCCCTGTTTTTGACCCTTTATCAAGAATTATTCCTAAAAGGCTAAAGCGCATATACCATAATGATTTCAGCATTTGTAAATAAAAATTATGAATCATTACAATTGCACTTTTATTTCACTAATTTGTGCATTTTCTGGAAAATCGCCTAAGTTTCCAATCCTCACCAATCCTCACTAATTCTCATCAATTTATCCCAATTTATCCCAATGTCCCACTCCATAAATTCAAATTTATCGCTGATGTTATTACATATTAAACATCATCTAATAACCAATTATCATTAGCTTAATAAAACCCAATAGTTCCCGGAAGTTCCCGGAACTTCTCGGAAGTCACCCGTTTTATCCCCATTTTCTCCTACTAATTTGAAACATACTTTAGAGGGCACAAGCCTTGGAATCCATCTTTTTCTGACGCACAGTACGCCATATTTGGCGGAAAGAATACTCGATTTTTTGCTATATTAAATGACAGGAGAGTTGGGGAAATAAAATTTTGTTTTGGTCAAAGTCTCACGAAAAAATTTTCATTCGTCATCAAGCACTACGAAGTTTGATGACGGGGATTGATTTTGACTTCAATACTTATTGCAAGGGTGATTATCTTGCCAACAGAGAAAATAATCAGAATTTCTTGACGAGAGTAGGCCGCACTAACAGATGGAATAGAACAAGGATTAACTTTTGTAAACCCCATAACAGAGGTGAGCCATGCTAACAGCGGCTAACGTCTCAAGTGAGATGGCGGTGAACTACTTCATCAAGAATTACTATCACCAAGGAAAGTCGCTTTGGAATGGTCAAGGTGCTAAAAAGTTGGGGTTGTCAGGGGCAGTCGATGACGAAGACGCTTTTAAAAATATCATTGAGGGGCTTACGCCTGATGGTCGTGAGGTATTGAATGCCAGAGTAGTCAAAGAAAAGGGGAAAGGAGAACGCAGAGCCGCATTAGACTGTACATTTTCTGCGCCCAAAAGTGTGAGCTTGATGGCATTGGTGGGTGGGGATACACGGTTAATCGATGCCCATCATCAGGCGCTAAAAGAAACCTTGGAGCTAATAGAGCAGCGTTATGCCTATACCAGAGTGACAGATAATAGCGGCAGACATAGAGTTAAGACTGGTAACTTGGTCGTCGCGCAGTTCGATCACATCGAAAGTCGGGATTTAGACCCACATCTGCACACCCATTGTTTGCTGATGAACATGACCCAAACTCCAGATGGTAGGTGGTTGAGTTTGGGTAATAATGAAATATTCGCCAATAAAAAATTCTTGGGGATGGCATACCAAAGCTCTCTGGCGCGTGAGGTGCAGAAGCTTGGCTACGAGATAGAGCTTCGTTTACATGGGCAGTTTGATATAAAAGGCTTTAAATTCGAGGATTTAGAGGCATTTTCTAAGCGGCGACAGCAAATCATCGCCTCATCTGGTGCTAATTCGACTTGGGCCGAACGTGAAAAAATTTGGGATGATACCCGCCAGCGCAAGCAGAAACTACCAGAATCAGAATTAGTTGCATTGTGGAAGTCAGAAGCTGCGGCGTTAGGTATCACGTTTGTCAAGCCAGGAGAACCAAGAAAAGAACAGGCTCCTCTTGTGGTTGAGCAAAAAAGTCTGATTGATGCGTTAGATGATGCGATCGCACATTGCAGTGAGAGAAATGTCGCCTTTAAACAAGAGGATTTAGAAAAATTCATCCTAGAATCACGTTTAGCTACGGATGTAACAGCGATTGCACCCCTGATTAGAGAACATCAGGAGTTAATCGGTTTGCCAGGGTTGACTCACCAATTTACGACGATGACAGCAGTGCGGCGGGAATTGGCGACGATTGACTTGATGCAGCAGGGTCAATATAAATTTTGCTCCATTTCCCAAAGAGAAGTAGTCGAAAGCCACTTAGAGAACACCTTACTAAATACCGGACAGCGCCAAGCAGTAGAATTAGCTGCAACAACATCTGACCAGTTCATTGCATGGCAGGGGGTAGCTGGCGCTGGCAAGACTTTTGCCCTCAAAGAGTTGAAGGCGATCGCTTTTAATGCCGGATATACCATCAAAGGCTTTGCCCCCAGTTCCTCTGCTGCTAAGGTTTTGAGTGAAGAGTTAGAAATTCAGTCTCTTACAGTGGCTAGATTACTTGTCACTGAACCACAAGAAATTGAACCAAATCAAATCTGGATTGTGGACGAAGCGGGTTTACTCAGTGCTAAGGATGCCCATGCACTCCTACAACGAGCAACCTTACTTCAAGCTAGGGTGATTTTAGTCGGTGACACTCGGCAGTTGTCAGCAGTATCAGCAGGGAATCCCTTCAAATCCTTGCAACAGGCGGGAATCAAAACCGCACACCTCAATGAATCGTTGCGCCAAAAAGACCCTCAACTGAAGCTGGCAGTAGATTTAATTGCCGATGGCAGAGTAGAAGCGGGATTTGAACATCTACTGGCGACCGGCTCAATAAAAACTGTTTCTTCAGAATCCAAAATAGAGCAGATCGCCAATGATTATATAGTAGGGACACCAGAGCAGCGACTCAAAACTCTTGTGTTAGCTGGAACAAATACAGAAAGACTTGCCCTTACCCAAGCGATTCGCTCGAAGCTCAAGGGTGAAGGAACTTTGGGAGAAACTGCAACCATCACCCAATTGCAAACCAAAAATCTGACAAAAGTACAGATGCGGTTTGCCCATAACTTTGAAATTGGTGATGTGATCATGCCCACACGGGATTACAAACGCCGGGGGCTTTCTAAAGGCAAATTATATGAAGTGGTAGGTCGAACTACTGACAAGTTGACACTAAGAAGTGATGATGGACAGCATTTAGAAGTAGATACAGCATTTGACAAGGCAGTTTACCAGAGGCACCAGATTGAAATTGCTGTGGGCGATCGCTTGCAATGGAAGAAAAACGATCGGCAATTGGGACGACGTAACGGACAGGAGTTTACTGTAACAGGGATTGACCTGAACATAGTCCAGATTAAATATGCTGATGAGCGTACTGAATCCATTAGTTTGGCACAGGCGCAAAACTTAGACTATGCCCTTGTGAGTACAACATATAGTAGTCAGGGGAAAACTGCGGATCGGGTGTTAATTTCGGCAGATTTCACTATTGGACAGGAAAGTTTTTATGTTGCTGCCAGCCGTGCAAGGC
This sequence comes from Nostoc sp. PCC 9305, assembly GCF_963920915.1. NCBI lineage: Bacteria > Bacillati > Cyanobacteriota > Cyanophyceae > Nostocales > Nostocaceae > Nostoc > Nostoc sp. PCC 9305. Next base: position 20,218 of record NZ_CAWUDN010000050.1, on the reverse strand, counting down.
ATGAATTAAAGATTTACACCGAAGATCCAACGCGATTGGTAGAGTTGGCGCAACAGTCCAAAGCCAAAGAGAATGCTTTGGAATTGCTACGAAAACAGGTTCATAATTCAACTCTTCGCCAGCGCCAACTTTCGCCTCAGCTTGCAATAACTATAAATATCAGTGATGAGCTAGTAGCACCTGTACTGAAGTCTGACCCAGTACTGAAAACTCCTAAATCAGGAGAAGAGCCAGAAACAAAGCCAATTTGTCAAAAAGAAATGACGACAGAAATACCTGTAGTCAAGCTAAAAGAGATAGAGTTACCACCAACCGTTACAAAACCTCATATCGACAAGCCAGTACTGAAATCTGCTGTCCCCACAGAAGCGTTTTGGACACCACATAAAAGTAAAGATATTCCCAATTTTATTGAACCAAAGCACTGGCAAGAGTTTGAATCAAGTGCCATTCATCCTGATATTACGGCAAAAAACTTTGAAAGCCTTCAGTTCAACTATGCAGGTGGTGAGCATGAGGCTTGGGAAAGGCTGATGATCAGTGAAAAACTTAATCGTACAAATACCGGGAGGTTAACGGAGGGATTAATCAGAGCATATTCTCATCTTGATGCTGGAGGATGGTGGTGTGATGCTGGAGTTGATGCGCGTTCATTCGCTGACTTAAAGCCAGGTGAGAAACCGCCGATTAAACGATGGGGATGCTACAAGCCAAATCAACCAAGACCCAAAAAAGATGAGAATAATCAAATAATTGAAGGGAAATTCATTAAATATGAGCATCCCCCAAAAGTTGAATTAAGTATATTCTTGCTAGATGTTCCCGACGATATTGCCGAACGCATTTACTCCAAACACAAGGTGAACCCCAGTGATAGCGATCGCCAGTCAGGATTTTGGTACTGTGTATGGAAACATAATATCCCCTGTGCGATCGCAGAAGGAGCTAAAAAAGCAGCCAGTCTGTTGAGTCAGGGTCATGCTGCCATTGGGCTACCTGGGATTTCAGCGGGATACCGAACTCCCAAAGATGAGTTTGGCAAAAAAATCGGTAAGTCTTACCTACATGAAGAATTAGCGGTTTTCGCCACACAAGGGAGAGTTTTCAAGTTCTGCTTTGACTACGAAACCAAGCCCGAAACGAAGCTCCATATCGAACGAGATATTTCCGTGACTGGAAGATTGTTACAAGAAGCTGGAGCAAGAGTAAAAGTTGTCAGCTTGCCAGGGCCTTCTAAAGGTGTTGATGATTTCATAGTCGCAAGTGGGCCACTAGCTTACGAGAAATTGAGCCATGAAGCAAAGCGTTTAAGAGACTGGCAACAGCAGAATCAGCATTCAAAGGCTGCGGCTTTTGTACCACCGCCTCATCTGACACCAGAACAACGTTCTATACAACTTGAGGGAACAGGCAACAGGGAACGGGCAACAGGGAATGACAAATTGGATCTCTTACCAACACACAGGGAAGAGGAAATAGAAAAAACTGTTGCCTGTTCCCCATTGCCTGTTCCCTATCTTTTACAAAATAAACCACAGGTACAAACCCATGACTTTAACCAACGACAACAACCCAACACAGATACAATTCCTAACCGAGAAGATAGAGCAATTGACCCAGAAAATCGAGCAGTTACAAACCAACAGCCAGCAATTGACCCAGAAAATCGAGTTCTTAGAAACGAGCCAAGCCGAGAACCTAATCGAAATGAGCGCGAATCAGTCGAACTTCTTGCAGCAATTAACCGAGATGCTGAACTCGAAAAAGTCTTCGAGCATGGAGACGATATTGCAGGAATTAACCAAAGCTCTACAGATGATGGGCTTCGAGGTCAACGAACAGAGAAACTCTCAAGACAAATTAACGGACAAGATTCAACAATTTTTAATAGAGAAGCAAATTATGTCCATTCTTCACAACCAGCCACCAGACAACTCTTAAATACAATCTCTGATTATATTGAGCAATCAGCTGTCGAGTCTGCTTTAACCCAAACAATATTAGGGCTAACAGAACAACTTTCTCAATCTCATCAACAACTTCTTGCTGCTAAAAGTACATTCAATGACTTTGAAACAGCCTTGACGGCTGAGTTACAATCTCATGCAGAGAAGAAAGCCATTCTGTCAATCTCTGATTATATTGAGCAATCAGCTATCGAATCTGCTTTAGCCCAAGCAGTATTAGGATTGACAGAACAACTTTCTCAGTCTCATCAACAACTTGTTACTGCTAAAAGTACATTCAATGACTTTGAAACAGCCTTGACTCAAGAGTTAAAATCTCATGCAGAAAAAGGAGCTATTTTATCAATCTCTGATTATATTGAGCAATCAGCTATCGAGTCTGCTTTAACCCAAGCAGTATTAGGGTTAACAGAGCAACTTTCTCAATCTCATCAACAACTTGTTACTGCTAAAAGTACATTCAGTGATTTTGAAACAGCATTGACAACTGAGTTGCAATCTCATGTAGAGAAGAGAGCTATTTTATCCACCTCTAACTCTGTTGAGCAATCAGCTACTGAGTCAACCTTAGCTAAAACATTACTAGCAGAATTAAAGTTGCATCTCAAACAGATGATTCAGGGTTTAGATATTGAAAGATTGGCAGAAGTAGTTATGGAAGTAGGAAAATATGTCAAAGGTGAAAAGGTAACAGGAGCAAAGGTCAGCGAGTTATTTACGAGTGTTACAACTGATGCAAAAGTATTGACTTTTGAGGAGAAAATGAACATCGTTAGGCAACTGATTAGAGATGACAAACCATCGATTCTGAAGAGATTGAAAATAAACCCTCAACAATCAGATGATAACGGGGAGCATCTACAGTTTCGACGCTAACTTATCAGTTATCAATTATCAGGTATCAGATATTTCCATTAATTCATTCATTCATAGGTTAGTTGTTTACTGATAACTGTTCACTGTTTTTACTGGTATTGTTATTCCCACTATTTTAAACTGCTTACCTAAGACAAAATTTACTAGTTTCTGACCACTCACTAGATTATTTTGTCGGAGCGACGAATCAATTGTTTTGATAACTGTCCAGTTATGCCAGTATGCACGAAGAATCCACCATTAGCTCCTTCTCCTTCAATACAGCATACGAAATCTTTGATGTGTTTTGGGCTAATGTAATCAGCATAACGCTTAACCTGGATTACATAAAGCTTTCCCAAAATCAACACGCGACCATCTATCCCGCCGTCACCGGTGTACCGAAAGTTGCGTTGGATTTGCCAGCCCTGTTCAAAGCAACAAGTGAGTACCAATTCTTCAAAAACATAAGGCGATATCCTGCGTAGCGTAGCGATTACTACTGGCAATTTGGCTAATTGAGTTCTGCTACGAAGCTCAAGTAATACTTGACTAGCGTACTCAATATTATTCAAGTGTTTTTTAAGCTTTTTAGGTAATCTAACCCTTGGTGTTCGCGCTGGGCTTGGTAGTAATTGCTTCTTAAAATTTTTAGCTAAGAAAGCCTTTTGGGTTGCTACTGAGCTTTGTCGTACAGGCTTGTTAAAGTTTTTAGCTAAGAAAGTCTTTTGCGTTGGTGCTGGGCTTTGTCCTACAGGCTTGTTAAAGTTTTTAGCGAGAGTCTTTTGCGTTGGTGCTGGGCTTTGTCGTACAAAATTTTGAGATGAAATATCAGACGATTTTGTACTCTTAGGTGGTAATGGCGATTGCTTCAAACCTTGCCAGCGATACTTTGACTTTGGCATTGAAGGTGGAAATAATACAAACAGCCAAGCTAGAAAAATTATTCCACCCAGTGCAAACAACAAACCAATGATTAGGATTAGTATCATTTTTACACTCCCCTTTGATCATGGCTTACCTGTGCATATTTCTAAATTGTGATTCTTGTTGAGAATCCTGCTGAATTTGATGATGCATATCAACAACAGATTGAACCTTATCAAGTGCCTGTAACTGTTGGTCACTTACGTTAGGTGATAAAACTCCATCAGTGAGAACAGGCTCGCCGTTTTTGGCACGAACGATTACATTATCGCCAAGGCGTTCAAAATCAAAACTTCTACTTTTAAAACTTTTAGAACCATCAGAGTTATCTTTGCCCAAAATGTTCAGTAGCGCTTTGACACTTTGCTCAATTGCCTGACCTTTGACATCATCGACAGCAGCCCGTAGTTCAGTTCGAGTATTGTCAATAGCTGACTTGACACCCACAAGGCTTTGATCAACCGTGTTTTTAACACTATCTACCTGTGTACGTATCTCTTGAGTTAAGTTACCAGCTTGTTGATTGAGTTGATTTCTTACACTGTCAGTCTGATATTTAACTTCATCCTTAAAGCTAGTAATTTGTTCATTAATTTGAGATTTAAGTGAAGTAATTTCCTTTCTGAGCTTCGTTACTTCGGGTGTCAGCACATCTTTAATCCGCTCAAAAACATTCTTGGCAGTTTGTTTTACCTTGTTCTCAACCGTACCCACCCAATTTTGAAGAACCGTATTTTGAACTTGTGGTAAAAACCGTTCATTCACCTGTGACAATGCTTTTTGGGTGTTTTCAATCAACTGTTGCTGCTTCTCCAAGGATTTACTCATTTCGGCAACTTGAGCAGCTAGTTGTGATAAAGATTCGCGTGAAAGCTGTTCTGATTTGATACTATCTACAAGTTTTTGTTGTTCGCTTAGTTTTTTCTGCAATACTTGCACTTGTTTTCCTAAAGCTTCTACACTGTAGATTCGCTCATTACTTACAACTTTATTTTTCTGTGATGCCGGAGCTAAACCTAATTTGTCAGTCAGTACTTCTCCATTTTTAATATGGAATACTTTTTCATTACCAATTTTAATAGAAATTGCACCTTGAGAATTTTTCGGGTCAGACAGAGCTTTTTTTAAGTTCTCTACTATCGTCGGCGTTAAGAAGTTTTTAGAGGGTGATTCTCCCAACGTTCCTTGATAAACTTTGCTAGAGCTAGAGTAAATATGAATATCCTTGCTGGGATCTAATCCTTTTTCTTTAGCTTTCGCATGGATGAGTTTGAGGAGAGATTCTAAAATGTCTAGATAATCTCGCTTAATCTCTTTAGCTTCGCCATCATCAATCATTATTTACACCTTTGAGAATTGACTGAATTAACAGTTCAGGATTAATCGCTACTTCTGGTAAAACTATTCCACCGAGTTTATTAAGAACCTGTCTACCTTCAATTTCAATGTAAGCAAATTCTCCATCAATCATTACTGTTATCGATGATGTATTTTTTTCAGCATAAGATGGGACATAATCTTTCAGAACACCATTTAACACAAAAATATTGGCATCATCTGCATCGCCGCTATAGACTTCAAGGCACTCAGGAAAATAGTTAGCATCAAAAGGCAAGTTATCCCAACTATCAGCAGTGTTTAAAATCTCGCTTGGATATTTATCTGCTAGGGCTGCTATATCAGGAGGGAGTTTAGCAATTTGTTTTCTGTCATAATCAGAGAACGGATAAAACTTACTTGGCGACATGAATTTTCTCCTTCAGATTTTCAGCTTTAATTTGATTCCAGATAATATTTATTTAAATCAGACTTGCATATTCTGATAATTGCTCTTGGTTTTCTATTAAAGGTAACAATTTTATCGCGGAGGCTCGGCGAATTTTCATTTCTTCATCTGCTGGAGTTAAGAGAGTAGACTTTTTAGATAAGAACTTTTGAAACTCGTACCAAGCTTTCACACTGTCAGCTTCCGATTGGATTTCATGCTGAGGAATCTTAATTGATTGCAATATTGGCAAACTTATTTGACCACGAGAACGAAATCCGGGACTAATAATTACTGCTTTTCCCGATGGTAAGGTGTTAAATTGATTGACATCAAATAACTTGCGAGTACTGTTTTGGTCTGAATTAGAAATACTTGCACCACCCTTGCCTCCTGATGAGCGAGAACGTTGCTTGTATTTAATTTCTTCTTCACCTAAAAACTTACTAAATCGTTCGGCGGCGACATCATCTTGGGGATTAAAGAATGCTTTGGTCGCACAACCACCAAATATTGCATTAGTTGTGTTTTCACCATAAGATTCAATCAGCATTGAGAGATTTTGTAAACCTAAGATAGAAATTAGTCCATCCTCGCGGTTCTGATTCAGCCAATCAACCAGTGCTGGTAAATAAAGAGTAGGTAATTCATCAATCCCTAATACCAAAGGACAAGTACGTTTGTTAGCTACATTCCGGCTCACTAATAGATGTAGAATTGAGACTAGCAAAGGCGCAATCACATCACGCTTCTCTTTGTTCATCCCGAAAATCACCATTTGCCGCCCCTTCAAATCCAATGGAATATTGGTTTTTCCACAGAACGCTGCTAATGCCGACTTAACCATAAAACGGCTGAATAATCCGCTAGCTGTACCCACAATACTAGCTGCTGTTTCTGGCGACCCTGCAACAGATACAAACTGTGCGAAAGCCTCTCTAACCATGAAGTTTAGATTTTCTGCTTGCTCTATGCGCTTAACTAACTTTGGCAATCCTAGTATCGCTTGGCACATCATGATATCTGGATACTCTGTGCCCTTTGCCAGCATAAAGACGGCTTGGACTAACTGATCGCCAGCGTTGGTAAAGAAGCTATTTCCAGAATCTTGATCACCGAGTTGGAAATTGCGATTGAGTGTAATCGCAAGCTGCCGTGCCATTTCTGAGTCTTCATTACTGCGAAGAAAGTCTATAGGGTTGGCAACTGCTGATTCTGCAAAGCCTGGGGCAAGCACAGTAACCTGATAACCGCGTTCTATCGCATACCCTGCAAGTATTGGAGCTTGCCCTTTAGATGGAGAATCAGCTGATTCCTGGGAGGCGTATTTGAAATCATATAAAGCCAGAGGTAAGCCCTGATCAATTACAGAGCGAATCAGGGGATTAATCATTGAAAATGACTTTCCACTCCCTGGGCCACCACAAACTAGGATGCCTCGCTGTGCCTCTGGAAAATAAAGGGTTGTTGAATCTTCAGGGATGCAAGTTCTACGGACACCATTAATAACCTCGCTCGTTATATTCTTGGGAGTTCCCACATACAGCGATACTCGGTTATGCAAGCGTTGCTGGATTTGTTTACACGCCAACTGACGAGCCGCTGTTTTCTCTCTTGTCCCGCCCCACCGCGCTGTCGCTAGCTTGGCAATACCTCCCCTACTATCGATGATTTTGGCGATTACAATCACCGCGCCACAAACGAGTACCCCTAAACCTGCGGGAGAAAACAGCGCTGATTCAAGTCCTGCGGGAATAAATTGATTTGGCTTAACAATAGTGTTTGCGGTTCCTGTCATCGCCCAGTCCCCACAATCACCAAATCATTCTCGCTCACGGGCAACCAGGGAACTGGCCCAATGAAGTAAGGAGTGCAAGTTTTCTGCTGGAATGGCGGTCGCGCACAGATCCTAAAGAATAAGCCAAAGTCGGCAGTCCCAAGGGATTCATTAACTCCAGTTAGCGCCACTTTGAACCCACTACCATACACTAGCCGCCCTGTTGGTTCCTTCCCACCGTTAACGGCTGCTAGGAACCCATAACCGCCCAAAACTAGCTGAGATGAGCCAGATGCCCAGCGCTTGCCATACAAGCCTCCCTGTTTGCCAGCAAAATCCCCCATCTCTAAGTATGAGCATTCAATGCTTGGAGGACAGGCGACTGTTAAAGTGCGGTCGCCTCTGACAACGCTACCAGAAACAAAGTAATTATTCCCAGCCCTTGCATCGCCTTTTTCAGCCGTCCCAAGTACAACCGACGCGATACCCACAACGTCTATCCCAGAGCTAATAGGCTGAGGCATTTTATCAAAGGGCACTTGACTTAATTTAGGAATTTGATTCACATAAGCTTGCTGCCATGATTTAAATTTCCCTAATTGAGTTTTGTCCAACCCAGGAATTGAATCAAGCGAATATTTGCTTAGGTCAATCTTATCTAGTGTCAAATCTGCGACTTGAGGATTTGAGGCTATGGACTGAGAAATAGTGCCGCCGCCGCCGCCATTCTTGGAGAATAGATCGGCTAATGGGGGAACCTCTGATAGGCTCAAATTGCTTAATTCAGGCATTGCTTTAACTAATGTTTTTGGCGTTTGCCATTGCATTAATCCAAAGTCTTTGAGGGTGGGTTTGGTGGTTGTGCCTGTAGTGGGCAAAGCCACCGTGTCAATGGCCTTTAGGCTCAAGGCAGACATCTTAAAGGCATCATCTGCATCCCCCAACATCACAACAGAGTCTACTTTTTGCCCTGCTGTCCACGAGCGCGAGGGGTCGTAGCCAAAAACTGAAATCAGGTTTTTAGGTATCTTTAAAAATCCTGGCTGTTGAACGGCTGGCAAAGTATCCCATGTGATTTTCGACCAGTCGGGGGCAGCCGTCTTGTACAAGCCTTGTGAATAATCGATTGTTGGTGTCTGTGCGACTGAGGCGGAAAGCGGAACTAGAGAAGCTATTGCAGCCAGTAGAAAAGGCTTAAGTTTCATGATTTTTGTGAAAGTAATCTGGACATTGTTCTTGATTGGAGCCGCGTGGATGTACCGTGCATATTAGGATTTCTTGGTCGTATTGTCGCCCATGAAAATAGGCACAACTTTCGCATCCACTTTTGTCTTGCTGTAGTTCTACATTTCCTGTTGGTACTAACAGCTTTTTGGATTTTTGGGATTTTCTGTACTGGTTTATTTGCAATACAGTTAACGTTGCAAAGGGCACGGGTAACAGCCATTTTAAGTAGGTTTTTGCAGGACTAAGCTTTGTCTGACCCACAGCCAAAAGAGTAGTCAAAAGCAGCAAATAGCCGATTGGTGGAAACATCCATAACTCACCTTCGAGCCTACACGAATACAGAAAATCGCCTAATTCTTGGCGAATAGATTTAGAAACACTGTTCACAATCGCCCCCATTCAAGTAACTGATGAAAAGTGGTTTTATCGACCTGAGAAAGTGAAATCGCCTCATCTATAGTCTTGCCACGCCGTAACAATTTAATTGCATCTTGTACCTTGTTCCAGATGGTAGATCCGGGTTTAACTTGACCTTTGCGCCCAGCTTCTGCTAGCCCAAAAGCGAGAGCATTAGCATCGTTTCTCTGAATCGCACCATTTAGCGTAGTCCCAGGATTGGGGCGCATTAAGGCAACAGGTTGAGGCAGAGGGACTTTTATTGTTTGTGGTGGCGGCGAGGGCTGCGGGAAGTCTGATGGCGCTGATTGCGGCTTTTGAACTGTTAGGGGAAGTGGCGTTCGCGGACGGGTAATTGGCAGGGGTCGATCCGAGTCCGATTTAACTACCAAGCTCGTGTAAGCTGGGTTGCCAGTAGCAGGGACTATCTTAAATTGATATTGTTTTTCATTGGTAAGTAATGTAATTTGAGTGCTTCCATTACTGCTAGAGGTAACAGGAAACTTGATCGGGTCAATTTGGCGAAGAAAAATTACAGTCGCTTTACCTCCTGCACATTCAGAATCGCCGCCTGATGACTGGCATAAACCACCGTTTGAGGTAAATGCGAAGCGACTTGGATCGCCAATCCAAACTTGCTTGATAGTTTCCCCAGTAGACATTAAATTAATAGTTAATCCATAGCCTTTCCATACTTTTAATTCCATAGCGTTGGAGTTTGCATCATTCTCGTAAACCGTTCGGATGGGCATTGCCGACACGCTTGAGGCAGTAGCTATTAAGAGGGTTGTAACAATAGCGAGTTTATTTAACATTTTTTCTAGTTACCCTAACGTTATCGTGACTAGAGCGATATTGTTTGATTAACGAATATTTGCACTGGCTTACCAACATCGATCACAAATACTTCTTCTCTACCGCTTAACTGTTGAGAACGGGCGACATTTGAGCTTTTAATATTGTCGAGAACGCTATTAAATGCACCCTCTCCAAAAGCGGCGGATAAATCTTTTTGCTCGTTGGTAGTGGAGCTAGTAGAGAAGCCATTAGAGTTGCTGCTGATTTGAGTTGTGGGGCGGTTTTGTACTTCGGCCGCCTTGGCAACTCCCGCAACAATCGCTCCTATAAAATCGTTACCCAGGTTGCTACCTTTACGGGACTGCGCTTTTAGAAAACCACCATCAGAAGCCATAATCAGAACGGCATTTTCTGGGAGTTGCTTTTCTTGCATATCGCCATTAGTATTAACCAATACTGAAACACCGCGCAGTTTGGCGAAACCCGAACCATTGGACTCTGCTAGTTGAACAACCAGATAAGCACCCACGGGTAGTACATCCCTACCATCTGAGGCTTTTAAAGGTTTTGTTAGTTTCACCAAGTAATTCTGGTTGCCAGCGTCACCAGTGCCCCAAGCGATCGGCGTTTCTAGCCTACCCTCTGCGGTGCTGCCAACGAGTACGCGAAGAGCGTTGTAATTAATGGTAGTGTTCTGGGCGACTTGTGTAGCTCCTCCCGTACCTCCTTCAATTCCATTAATCTTGATGGGTTTTTCGCTTTCTGATTCATCGACTGAACTCCTGAAACTGCCAGCGTTTGCAGCGAGAAGCCATTGCTGAGTGGGGTCTTTGGTGGGGACGTTGGTTGCAGCCGTTGGGAACGCCAAAGAAGATTGTCTGCTCGGCTGGGCAATTTGGGGCTGGGGCTGGGGTTGCGATACTCTAGCCTGGGGGAAAGTAAAGGGCGCTGTCGGCTGACTGGCGACTGGGTAAGAACTTTGTCGGCGCTGCACTGGTTGCATCGGAGGGGTAATGGGTGCGATTGGGGCTGGGGCTAAGGTTGCGCTAGGGGTTGGAGTTGGCAAGCGATCGCGAATCTGCTTTAACTCGTTATTTTGGCTAGTCAGGGCAAGCGCTGTTTTATCCTTGCCCGTCTCATTTTCCGGCTCTGCTAGGGGCGTTTGCTCTTCTGTAGGCGGTTGCACAATGCCCTTGGAAAATTTCAGCACATTCATTGAATTGCCTAGCATTGCCCCAACAATCGTCACGAAGAGAAGGCAAATCAGGGCAACAACGCCCATTTTTAAGAGTGGAGATTGCGAGACTGTTCGAGCAGTAACAATTTCTTCTGGGGCGGGGTTCTCGGAGGGTTGAATTGAATCATTAGCGTGAGAAGTTTTAGCGCCGTTCATGGCGGCAAAATCTTGCTCTTCTATCTCAATAGTTGCCTCTGACAAAGCTGACTGGGTGTTCTTTTTCATAAATCTAAATCTTGGATTTTGTAAATTTCCAACCCCGCTTTGCGAACACGAGAGGCCGTTTCTTGAACATCGGACGCAAATCTAGGCAGGGCAGCCGTATCAATCGCCCTGACAAATACAGTTTTGTTAAAAGCGATGGGCTTACCAACTAAATTGCTGCCTTGGAAAACAACAATCTCTGCAACCATATCTACTTTCCATTGCCCATCCTTAATGCGAGTCGGCTGACTGATTAGGCTGACTTTTAGGATTGATTGCGTAGACCCATTAAAGACATCGGGCGGCGTCAGATTACTTATCTCCTCAAGGAATGGTGCGCGAAAATCTTCTGACAACGCAAAGCCCCAAGCCCATGCACTAGTAGTAATCTTGGCTTTTGATGTCGATATCCCAGGATCTAATTTTAATTGTTTGCTGGGGTCTTGATTGTAATCATTGGTTGGCTTTGGTAGAGCATTCCAACTTAAAAGTCCGGTCATTGTCTGCCCGACAAAATACGTAATAGCTTGCGGCGTTCGCTCAAGGCTACCTATAGGAATAACTCTGACAGATTCGCCGTCAGACAATTCTACCAAGGTCGAAGCTTTCGTTTTAGAAATTATTCCTATCCGAGCAAAATTCACCACTTCTATTAATAGCAAAATTATCAATAAAGCAGCATTTCCTATCAAAAATATTGGGGTAAAATTTAGTTCTTTTCTCTCTAGTAATTTCATTTTCTAAATCCCACAGAGAACTTAACTCCACTGGTAAAAGCTGTGAACAACGACAATCCACTACCTGCGCCTATAGCGACTGCAAGCAATGGCGAAAAAATAGCTTGTACAAGTTGCAATAACAAAGGATCGCTGGAAGGCTTATCAACTATTGCGCTGGCAATAATGCCCACTGATATCGAGTATGAAATGAGCATCAGCGTCAACCCTAACCAACCAGCCAACCAAGCATAAATAGGCTTGCTTTGGAAAGGAAGCAAAGATAAAACTAGGAAGATTGGGGCAGCATAAGCCACCATTAAAAATGACAATTGGATGATGTACTGAAAAGCTGCTGATAGCCCACTAAGAATAACATAAACAAAGCCTTGAATTGCGCTATTAATTAGTTCGCCGCTCAGGTCTAAGGGGTTCCAGCTTCCAGTTCCAAAACCTGCGCCAGTCTTTTTTCTAGCCTCCTGTGCGTCTTTTCGTGTATTCTCCACAGTTTTTTTGATGCAAGCTTGCTTCTGGCTTAATTCTTCACCTTCCTTCTTTTCGTTGTTGAGCTTTTCGCAATTAGCTAAGGCTATCTGTGCGGCTAAAACAAAGCTTTGATCAGCGTTGACATTCCGTATAGCGTCCTTTAGGTTTACCCCATTTCTAGTAATACTTAAAATACTCCTATTTAGCCCAGTTGAAACATTTCTCAAGGCGACTGTTACGTTGGCGAGAAGGAAGCCATTATTACTAAGCATTGCAATTACTAGCAAGGGTAAAACCATCTCAGAGATAAAATCAAAACCAAACCCTTCTTCTGCAAACTTCCTGTACCAGCCAAATGAGGCAAAGCCAATCATCACAACAGCCGTCAGGGTAGAAATGGCGACAACCGCTGTATAAATTGGGTTTGTTCCAGATGCTAATTCCAGCCAATCATTTTCAAACGATTTATAGATTAGGTCTGCACCTTGGATAGCGCCTTCGACTATTTCGCCTGAGTTCGTAGTACCCGTATTTTCTCCAGCTTGCTGCCCTGTCCTTTGAGCAAAAATAATAGTTAAAAGCGCTATCATCTCAGTTACCGTAACGTTATTTTGACCTTTTTTGAATTCAAAATGCAAAATGAGTAAGAAAATTAATTTTTAATTGATTTGATTATTGATTCTTCCAGAAGGTATCGTTAGCGGCGGCAGATTGAATGATTTGCCGAGTAGCGGCGTTAGATTCCTGATCCTTCGCCGCTGCTTGCTCATCCATGCGACTAGAAATATCAGCAAGATTGATATTTGCAACAGCCAAGGAACGGGATTGCTTTTGTGCTTCTGCATGGATAGATTTGGCAATTACAACACTTTGCAAGTTTTGAATAGCGACCTTTTTAAGAATGTCTTGGGTGACAACATCCTGCTGGGCGGCATTGGCATTTTCGCTTGATTGAGCAGTCGCATCATTAGTTATTGCTGCCGACTGCGATTGCACCCGCTGACCCTCAACTCCTAGTACTGATTCTGACTGACCGCGTGTATATTGCTGGTTCCAATCCCTGATAGCATTGTCGGCTTGGATGCGAGGGTCTAGTACTAGCAACGCACCTTCTTGTCTCTGGATAACTTTCTCAATATTCTTGCCAGCTTTCAGGGGATCAGGAATACCCAAATCCCCAACACTAGATTCAATTGCCTGATTTAATTCAGCCTCAAGCTTACCTAAAGACTTAGTAAACTCTTTTTGATAATTGTTGATGTAAGTCTGTAAGCTGCTATAAATTTGTTGAAATTGGGTTAAAAAAGATTGGGAGTTTTCCTGACCTTGAGCGTTAGCTGGAAGGCTAGAAAAGGAAATCAGAATTACTACGCCTGACTTCACGATCAATCGCTTGGTATTCAAGATATAAGTCCTCCAGGTCTACTACGAAAGGTTTTTTTGTGCAGAGAGATTTGACAGTGGCCTGTTTTTTTGGTAAATCAAAAGAAACAACATCAGCCATTAATGTTTTGGGTGATTCTTCCTTGTTTAACAAACTGGTGAAAAAGGGATCGTCAAAGGGCAAAGCATTAGGTGGAAGAGTGGAAGCATGGGAGCGAAAAAGCATAACATAATGTCCTGGAGCGGCTGGTTCAGAGTTAATCCCTGGTTGCTTTAGTTCACGTAGTCGCTTATTTTGATACTTCAATGCTCTCAGGCTAGGACTGCGCTTGACCGCATCTTCGCCCAATTCTATGTACACGCCACAGTCATTCTTTGCTTGACTAATAAATTTTTCGTATTGGGCTTGATTGTATTGCCAAACCTGAAAGCTGACTATTGACGCAACGCCTGCGAGTATTGCCGCTAAAAATTTATTTTGGATGAGCGATGATACAAATTTCATAAGGGCTTACCTTGCTTAATGCACTCGACATAATATTTAGAAAATTCTGCCACCCAGGTGAACTTGTCGCTGTGAATTTTCTTGAATTTATCTCGCGTGGCTTGTTCTTCTCTGCTATTGGCAACCAACGCCAGCAGGGGATAGGAGGGATAATAGCGGCAGCGCACATACTTGTTGTTATAGTCGAGCAACCACAACGTATATAGCTGCTGAATATTAGGGGCAAAGCTTTCGTTTTTATCGATAATTTCTCTAGGGATGCCCAGCAACTCAGAGAAACTATTAGCCGCGCCTGGGACAATACGCCCAATCAACCGCAATGGCATATTTTGTAATATTTGTTCTCCCGCCTCCGATTTAGCAATAGAAATGACATCCTGTGCCGCCAGAAACACCCGACAGCCTTGCTTTCTAGCCGTAGCGCATTTACGACCTGCAAGCCGTGATAATGCAGAAAATCCTAGCAATACGCTAGCCTCATCCATGAAAAATACACTATTGGGCGAGGAGAGGGATTGACGGGACGCGGCGATATATGCACTCATCCCGAACACTTCTGCATCTTTTCCTGATTGCAGATTAGTCAGTGCAAAGGTAATCAACTGGCTATCTGCTTGGAAGGTTGAAGGCTTGCAGATAGCGCTACCAATGCTACTAGCTTGCCAGTACTGTAACCGCAAGCGGATGTAATTTAACGCTTTTTCTACATTGTCGTCCTCATAGCCTAAATAAATGTACGCAAGCGAGAAGAATTTCTCCATATCTGCCAATGTCGGCGTATTCGCCCACTCTGGGGTGTTTATCCCTGCTTTTCGCGCTAATTCAAATCGTTCTTGGATTTCGGCATCTTCGTAAAAGGCTTTTGTACCCAAAGGGATTACAGATTCAATAGTTTGTGATAGCAACCCATCAAACTTTTGCGTTCCTAAAACTAATTGAAGCACGATTAAATTAATATCATTTCGATGGGCTTTTGTTCTTTCCTCCCACTGCGACTCAGGAAGCTTTGATAGGTCTAGCGGCTGTACAAGATTGTTTGATTCCTTAGAAATATCAAAGTAAAACCCATTAAAGTAGGGCGTGAAGTCTCCAAAAGTTCCTGAACCATCATCATTTGGCAAGTCAATCATTAATACTGACATTCCCAACGCCAAGCATTGATAAATAATAGAGGCGATGATTACCGATTTCCCACTCCCGGTAGTGCCGATTACCATCATGTTTTTCGGCTTTGACAAATCGATATAGACTGACGATTGCCCCTCATCAGCTACTAATTCAAAGCCTTGTTTATCGCCATGCGCTGTTTGAACGACTGGCGTTAAACCAATTACTTCACTGGCAAAGAAAGTGGCGCGTCTGTTGAAAGGAAAAGTTAGTTGTGGTCGCTGTCTCAACAGCAAAGTGTCAAGCCAGATTGACCATGTATATTGCATTTCTCTAATCAACTCGGCAGGCTGATTGATATACCCTGAAATCAGCCTACAAGCGTCGTCGATTTCGGAAGGAGAATTGCGATAAACAAGGATTATGACAGCTACATTTTCCGGGACATCACCCGTGTAAAGCTGTTTCTGAGCATCGACTGACCGCTCCGTATTAATTTGCGCTCCTACGTCAATAGTCTTTTTGCTGGCGCTAGCGGAGGCATTTATTGACCGCCTTGTAATTAATTGTTGGGTAAGCCTAATCATTTTTTGATCGGCTGGGCTAATCTCTGTAATTATTTCGACATCATAAATAACCTCGCGTGAGAATACGTCCCATAAAAAGCGTATTTGCTGATAGGTTGAAGCAAATACCTCTGGTTTTTGGGCAAGCGTCATTACGCCGATATATTTCTTTTTGTCAGTACTCTGGTGGGGCAAACATACCCAGCGTCTGTCCGCGTAGGGTATGCCGTTATTCAGAAGTACCGATGTAGCGTGTAATTGGTCGTTATACCACGATGGGTTGGGCGCGGCTTCGTTAATCTCTTCCCTTAATTCACCAGTATCATAAACCAAGGTATGGGGCACTTTTACAGCCTTCGCACCCATTCTAGAAATTAGGTCGCTCCACAATTGCTTGTCTGATTTGGGCGAGGGAAACAAGCCTATTTCAGATAGTATTTGTTGATGACGCAAAGAGACAATTATCGCTTTTTCAAGAACTTGAATTAAGTTTTGAAGAGTGAGTTCGGTCGCTCCTGTTGGGGTGAATTTGCGCTGTAAAAAGTTTGCCAGCTTAACTATCGCTCTATCTACCGCGTCACCACCTTCAGTACCTCCTGGGCGGACAGTAAAAGTCGTGTAAATACTGAGCTTGATATCCTTGCGCTGATGATTACGTGTCAGTTCCTGCATTCGGGCAACTTGCCCCCAATCAAGAAACTCACTCTCAGGAGATACAGGGCTAGCTAGCCTCTGGCGATAGCTTTCAATCACTTTGTCTTCATCGCAAAACGAAGACCAACGAAAGGTGAATTTCTCACCCTCGGAGAACTCTTTACAGCCGTTCTCAAAAGCCTTGGCCATCGCCTCTAGTCTCTCTGATGAATTAAACAGTGGGTGAAAGCCAGTGCATTCATATCCGAATACTAATTGCAGGGTGTTGTTAGTGTCGCTTACTTGTTTTTTGCTCAACAAGTAAGCCCCAATTTTATAGTTACCCTTTTTCAATTTCACTAAGGTTGCTAGGTCTAGAAAGTCTTCAAAGGGTACTATTTTTTGATTACGAATGCTGCTTTTTACCATAGTTTAGGCATCCCCTTTGAACCCGCCCTTTTTTTGTTTTGGGGCGAAGAATATCTGACATAGCCGCGTGTGAAAGTTGGAACGCTTGGGAACACTCTTGACCAGAACAAGTAAGGACGTTTGCCAGATAAAACTATCACCGTAGCACTCAACCAAACACCAGCCAGCAGTCCCCAAACTATTCCTGCCCCAAACATAATCGCTATGATGAAGCCCACGCCAAACATAAACAAGGCGACTGCAAACTGAAAGCCAGTAAAAATGCCTATTGTTGCATTTTGACCAAGTGACTGATTCACCCGTTTCATGGGCGATTTATTGTACTCGCTCATCACTAGCAAGCGGCTGTAACGCCGTTAAATAAGATACTTTGAGCAATCCAAAGCACCAGGATTATGAAAAACACGCCTACGGGCTGTTGAACCATCTGCGTTACTTCCTGCCCTTCACCAATGCCGTTAGCAACCTTAAGCCCAGAAGCTACAAAGTATACAAACAAAAGCACTGTGATGGTTGCATTGATAACTGCGGGAAGTGCTTTAATGGCCGTAGTTGCCGCTGCCGCACCACCGCCACCAATACCACCAGCGCCGCCGAACATACAAGTCATTGCTGTCTGAGCCGAATCGAATAAGCCCCACCCATAAGAGGGCATTGACTGCATGACAATGATTGTCGCTGTACCCGCCGCGTAAATGTGATGCTGATACTTGCGCCCAATCGCCGCGAGCGCCTTAGCAAGAACTTGAGATTGTGTTCTTCGCACAGAATTATTAGATGCCAAGGCAATTACTCCTTTTTTCATTGTTCTAGGAAAAATCTAAAAATCACCAAGCCCCGTTGGGGCGGGGTGTGGGGTGTGGGAAGAAATAGCCCCAACAACCTTTTGTGTTTAAGTCCTGCATTTTAAGGCAATTGCATTGGGGTTTCAGAGTTACGTCCAATGCCGTCCTCACCACACCCCACACCCTACCCCCTTTTTCTTGACCTTATTATCGAAGTTAGAAGTAACAAAAAATCTACTTCCAACTTTCCACTTCTGACTTATTTAATGCTCTTTGTTGAAATTCACTTTCTATGTCAGCTAAAGTATGCTCCCTAGCTAGTGAGCGAATTTCCTGAAGTACTGTAATGTGACACTCGTATAGCTTTGCATAGCCATCTAGACCACCTGTTTTTTTGTTGGTGAACTTCTGGAACTCTGGCAAGTACTTCCGAGCGATATTCAAGTATGCTTGTAGTTGTCTTGCAGAAACCTTTGGCTTTAACATCGCCGCAACTTCTGGTCTTGTTAGTTCTTCATTTTGCCAGGTAAACCTCCCTATCCCCATGACTCTGAGAACTTCTTGGAACTTCTAACTATACATAAAATACCCGCCTTTTTCGTGGCGGGGGAGTGTCATTTTAAAAAATATTAGCGGTCACAAAAAACTGGTTAAAGATAAGAATTGAGCGCTTTTCCTTCCCGTTCCCACTTTTCATCTAAAAGACGACAAGCTACGCGAACAACATTCTGAGGATTCCGTTTGTGTTCTCCTGGCATATTCCAGTTTCGGGTAGTGTATTCACTTTCGTACCCCAAAACCAGGGCAAGCTCTCGATAACTTAATTTCCACTTCTTCTTAAACTCTATTGGGTGCATAGTATTTATTTGATACTTGCATAAACAGCTTATTTAATATTTATAACATAATTAGTTAGTCAATTATTTATAATTTTATTTGGAGAGATAAATCAAGTTTTATATTTGCTTATCTTAATATTCTTATAAAAAATATTAGCTATTATCGAGTTAATCCAATTTATCTATAATATAGATATTCTCTTTTAAGCAATTATTTTTATGTCCAACACAGATGCTAATTTTCAGCAGCTATTTCAGCCCACAAGTCAAGTTAATAAAGATAACGAAAATCCCACGCTATTAGTCAATCACCTAACTCCTACTGATGACCAAATCAAAGACTGGCTACAATCACCACAAATCAAACAGTGGCTTACAAAACTACTAATGGGCATACCGAATAATCTCAAGATAGAAGCGATAAATACCATCATCAAAAATGTTATACAAAACCCAGACAAAGACTGTCGAGTACAATTCGGTAGTTCAACTATTGGAGTTGATGTTTTACGGTGGCAGCTTTGGGCATCCTATAAATTACCTTACGCCAGTGGAATCAAAACTCCTGATTGCCCCTACACTTTAAAAAAACATTTGGATACTCTCGACTAACTTCTCAGATTACATAATCCCGAAGTTTCATTAAATTCCCACACAATACCCGATCTATTCTTACCAAAACTACCATGCTTAACTGCGAACTGAGAATTGCTTCCACTATCTCACAAACAGCAATGACAAAGAAATAGATAAAAGTACGATTTTAATCAGTACTTCCGTCTCTTTATTTTTAATCAATCATCGTTATATTTTGGAGGATTAAGTAGAGAGCAATGCAACAGGCGATCGATCGCACACTTGGCGGGCGGGTACGCCATCGCTTGACTGCCATTAACTTAGCAGATGACTAAACCTTGTATTGAAGCTAAATTTGATGACGTTAACAGAAACATTTCTTCACATCTATTTTAGGCTCTAGCCCATGAACAGCTTTCATCGCCCAAGGAGATTCTTTAGAGTTCGTAAGCCAATTGGATTTTCGATTTGAGACGATGAGTTAGCTTTAGAGCTACCCTTGTAGAATAACAGAATCTCTCAATTACTCTTTGACTCATGATCAGGCTCCTTCAAGTCGAAAAATTTCCGATTCTGATGTTGCCGGAAATCGAGGCGTATTTAGAAAGTGGACTATTTCGTGGGATTGGCAAGAAAACTGCTCAAACTTTGGTCAATTGCTTTGGAAGTGAGACTTTATCGATATTAGATAACAACCCCGAAAGGCTTTACACTGTTCCCGGACTAACTCAATATCGGATTGATGGTATTACCAAAGCTTGGTCAGAGAGTAAAAAGAATCCGAACTTGGGAGTAATTACCCAACTTTTGGCTGTGGGAACTTCATTGAAGTTAGCTTTGAAAATTTGTGACTATTACGGACACAAAACTGCAAATGTACTTCAGAACAACCCTTACAGATTAATTGATGATATTGATGGCATCGGTTTTAAGACTGCTGATGAGCTAGCAATATCTCTTGGTATCCCACTATACAGCGATACTCGCAGGGTAAGCTCATCTAATTTGGTATAGGGTGAGCTTGACAAATTAAGTAAGAT
>NZ_CAWUDN010000049.1:0-56862 GCF_963920915.1 Nostoc sp. PCC 9305 | reverse complement strand
CAAAACGACTTTGAAGTACCTCAAAACGACTTTGAAGTACCTCAAAACGACTTTGGAGTACCTCAAAACGACTTTGGAGTACCTCAAAACGACTTTGAAGTACCTCAAAACGACTTTGAGGTATCTGTTGATGATTTGATGTTACTTTTTTGACAAGTTTAATAAATACCTCAGTACAATCAACTAAAAATAATTAGGTTGATTTGAATTTGCTTTAATTTTTCCGAATTATCTCTCAGAGAAGTTTATTGTTGCATTGGCTAGAGTACATGCAGTAATCCTATAATTTCCTTCAGGAGCGCATTTTATGGCACGATTAAAACGCAGTTCACTGACTCTCGAAAACGCTCTCCGTCGAATTGCAGGAATGCGATCAATTAGCCCGACGCTAGAATTTGGTAACGGATTAAATTTGACAGACTACGACAGCCGCATCCAAAACTTGCAAACCCAGCTATCTACCTACAACACTTTACTCTCTACCCTAGATGAAATGACGGGTCGCCTCTCTCTAATTGAAGAAGAATTGCGCGGCTACTCTGAAAAGATGTTAATGAGTGTGGCAACCCATTATGGCAAAGACAGTTTGCAATATATGCAGGCGGGAGGCAAGCCACGCAAGAAATTATCACGCCGTTCGAGCAACACCCAATCCCCATCTGAGAGTACAGCTACAATGTTGAATGGTGCAAACAACAATGGTAAAGAAACCTCTGTTGTTTTACCTTAATCGTTTAACTGCATCATGCTAATGAATTCTTAATTACGAATTACGAATTACGAATTACGAATTATTCGGTCACTGGCTCTGCGTCGGAGAACGCCACCTGATACTCGCTATCCTGGTTTATGATCCAATCGGGTTGCTTGCTCTAGAGCGGCTTTTTCTTTGGCTCGGCGGACATAGGGTTGTAATTGGGTGCGATCGCAAGCTGTAAAAATACTCAGATTTTCCAAGGTAATCCCTCGCATCAACATTTCTACGCGCCAGGTTTGTTGTGCTTGGGCGATCGCTGGCGTTTGTCCTTGGGGAGTTAATAGTCCTTCACTCCATACTTGCCAACGTGTCTCAAGTTCTGATTCTGAGATGGGTGTGCCTATATCATTCA
This sequence comes from Nostoc sp. PCC 9305, assembly GCF_963920915.1. Taxonomy (NCBI): domain Bacteria; kingdom Bacillati; phylum Cyanobacteriota; class Cyanophyceae; order Nostocales; family Nostocaceae; genus Nostoc; species Nostoc sp. PCC 9305. The sequence continues at coordinate 55,753 of NZ_CAWUDN010000049.1, read as the reverse complement.
GAAACATGGCTGTTTGAGCATCTTTACGACTTTTCAGCCATTTGATTAAGGGATTATTGGTAAAAGAACCGTAGCGTTTGCCCAAAATCCACTGATTCACAGGTACTTGACGGACGAATCCAGGGATTGTGATTTGTAGGAAATGCCCTTGAGTATCATAGATTTGGTGCGATCGCTCCAAGCTAGTTATTTCTGTAGCGGATAACCCAGCCCCAAATAATACGTAAGCCAAGGCATAATCTCGTACTCCAAACTTCCTAGCTTGTTGCAGAATTTCGTGAACCAAACTAGCTGGTAAATCAGCTACTTCTGTGGTGGTGAATCCTCCTTGTAAGGAGTTGATCGCTGATTCTGTTGAAGATGACATGGCTCCATGTAAAAACAACTCCACCAAATTTTCCAGAAAATCATCCCGATCCTCCCAAAGTTCGTGAAATTCGCTGGTGAACTCAATTACTGCATATCCCAAAATCATCCCATTCAGCAAACTGGCTAATTTTTCTGCCGGTAAATAAGTATTTAGGTGTCCTTGCTGGATTACAGTAGCTAAATACTGAGCTACATAACGGTTTGCCTCTGTGACTCCCCTGCCTAGTGCGCGGCGATTTTCTGCCGGGAATTGGTCGGCTTCACCTACCACAGACCGAACGAACTCTGGCACTCGTTCTAATGTATGTAAAGTGTCACTTGCATAGTCTTTAAGAGCTTGGTAAACATTGCCGGGAGGTGTTGCCCGTCGCACTAGTGATTCACCTAAATCCTTGAAGGCTGCGGACTCTTCCAACACAGCTAAAAGTAGTCCATGCTTATTGCCAAAATTCCGAAATAGAGTCACTTCGTTGACTTCGGCTTTTTCAGCAATTTGGCGGGTTGTGGTAGCGCTAACTCCCTGAGCAGAAAACAACTCAAGTGCAGCTTGAATCAGGCGTTGACGAGTAGAAATGAGTTGAGATGACATAGAAAAATGCAAGTGGCACTTGCAGGGGGTATCAGAGTTCTGCTAGCATAACAAATGTAAGTGATACTTGCTTTACTCTACTGTAACTAACTAGTAAGAGGGTGGATAAATCCTTAGTGGGATTATGCCCAATAAGAAGTAAATCACTGCATCATCCATCAACAGGAATTTTTATGACCGCAAATTTTGGGGCGATCGCTCCTGAGAGAGGCAATTCACCTCAACTCAGGTGGATAAATGTGGTATTTTTTGGTGTATTTCATGCCTTAGCACTTCTGGCTCCTTGGTTTTTCTCCTGGCCAGCATTAGGTTTGCTAGTGTTTCTCCACTGGTTATTCGGGAGCATTGGTATTTGCTTGGGATATCACCGACTACTGAGCCATAAGAGTTTCCAAGTTCCCAAGTGGTTAGAGTATGCGATCGCCCTCATTGGAGCGCTGGCTTTACAAGGCGGCCCGATTTTTTGGGTAGGTGGACACCGCCAGCATCATGCCCATACCGAAGATATCAATTTAGACCCCTATTCTGCCCAAAAAGGATTTTGGTGGAGCCATATATTGTGGATTTTCTACCCGCGTCCAGAATTTTTTGACTATGACACCTATAAAAAATATGCTCCTGATTTAGCCAGACAACCCTTTTATCGTTGGCTAGATCGCTACTTTTTGCTATTGCAAATACCCTTCGGGTTGCTGCTTTATGCTTTAGGAGGATGGTCTTTTGTATTCTACGGAGTGTTTCTCAGATGTGTCTTGCTTTGGCACTCAACCTGGTTTGTGAACTCAGCATCACATTTGTGGGGTTATCGCACCTTTGATGCTGATGATGGCGCTCGTAATCTTTGGTGGGTATCCATCGTCACCTATGGAGAAGGATGGCACAATAACCATCATACTTATCCCCACATGGCGAAATCTGGGTTGTCTTGGTGGGAGATTGATATTACTTGGTGGAGTATCTTAGTGTTGCAGACTTTGGGTTTAGCTAAAAAAGTTGTCTTGCGTCCTCCTCAAGGTGCAACTCACGGCTAAATTGCAACTAAATTATCAGGAATTTATTATGCCGATTGCTTCTTGCAGTCGGCTTAATAAAATGTTAGGCATTTTAATTGCATATTTATATCATGATAAATACTTCTAGGTTTCGTCAGACTATCCTACTAGCTGTTATCACACTCAACCTCATTTCTACTTGGCTACACTATATAGATAATGCATTATTTTTGAGTCAATATCCTGGCCCGGCGTGGTTTACTTCTGTTGGAGTAATTAGTACTGTAATTGTGATGACTCCAGTAGGATTATTGGGATATTGGTTTTACACCAAAGGTATGTTTTGGTGGGCATACTTTTTATTAGCCTTTTACTCAATCACTAGTATCTCCAGTCCAGTCCATTATCTCTTCCCGATGGTTGCTCCTATCTCTTTGAAAATGCATAGCCTAATTTGGCTGGATGGATTTATGGGACTGTTACTGATAGGTTTCGTGCTGTGGTCTAGTCTTGCATTGAAAGAGTGGCGTATTACACCAACTGTAAATTGACATAACATCATATATAACTAAAATCGCCCCCATTTTTTTAAGTCTATCTGTTATATCAAGTTCGGGTGATTACTTGTAATAAAACCTCTCAATGGGGAGCATCCACTTTTGGAAGAAACACCGGGCGATTGGAAATCGCGGCTACACAAACTCTCGTCCGCCTACGCGGACTCTCTGAAACCCGCGCAGGCGGGTTTAGTTTGTATAGCCCCAGACTTCTAGTCTGAGGGCGATCCGCCAAAAGTGGATGCTCCCTCTCAATGTAGGTTGGGTTGAACGGCAGTGAAACCCAACCTACAGATATTATAAGTGTTTAACCGAACCTGATATTACAAGCTATTTCACGGTAAAATCTAACGGTTTAAATCACCGCAAACATGAAGCGTGAAAACTGACAGCATTTTTTATCGTCTTTTTCAAGAACTTCCTGGCATTTTTTTTGAATTAATTGGTAATCCACCCCAAACAGCAGAGACTTATCAATTCTCCTCAATTGAAATCAAGCAAACTGCATTCCGTATAGATGGTGTTTTTCTCCCAACACAAGGAGAAGAAAATCCGATTTATTTTGTTGAAGTCCAGTTTCAAACCGACACCGAAATTTATTCACGTCTATTTTCAGAAATTTTTTTATACTTACGCCAAAACAAACCAAAAAATTCTTGGCGAGGAGTAGTTATCTATCCCAATCGCAGTTTGGATACAGCAGATATCAAAAATTACAGTGAATTTTTCGCTAGCCAGCGCATCAGTCGCATTTATCTTAATGAATTAGGTGAAACTGCATCATTGCCAGTTGGAATTGCTACGATGAAATTAGTCGTCGATGAAGAGGAGACAGCTATTATCGCTGCTAGGCAGTTAATAGAGAGAACCCAGCAAGAAATCAACATCGAACCACAACGGCGGCAGTTACTAGAATTGATAGAGACAATATTAGTCTATAAGTTTCCGACGATGAGTCGAGAGGAGATTGAAGGTATGTTTGGGTTAAGTGATTTGAAACAAACACAAGTTTATCAAGAAGGTAAGCAAGAAGGCAAGCAAGAAGGAGCGCGTGAACAAAAGTTTAGAATGATACCTTTGTTATTGAGATTGGGATTGAGTTTTGAAGAAACTGCGAAAGAGTTAGGTTTGAGCCTAGAAGAGATTCAGCAAGAAATGCAAAATCAGGCTCCAAGCCAAGATATGTAACCTACAATTACAGCAGAATTCTGAATGGGCTACGCCCCGCTGCGCTAACAGAAATCAGAAGTCAGAAGTAAAACAGGCTTTATACCTGGCTTTGAGACTTAGCTTGCGTACCTCAATAACTTAAAATTCGCTGTATCCTTTATCACGGATTTATCTACATATTCTTACTATTTCCCATTCCCATAATTTTTAATTTTTTCTATGATTTCGCTCTCTCCTATTCTCCAAGCTAGACTCTCCCAACCCTTAAAGATTGGCTCTTTCGAGGTAAAAAGTCGGGTTCTCCAGTCGCCTCTATCTGGAGTGACAGATATGGTGTTTCGCCGTCTCGTGCGTCGCTATGCCCCAGATTCGATGATGTATACCGAAATGGTAAATGCTACGGGGTTGCATTATGTCAAGCAGTTACCCAAAATCATGGAGGTAGATCCCAACGAACGCCCAATTAGCATTCAACTATTTGATTGCCGTCCAGATTTCTTAGCAGAAGCAGCAATAAAGGCAGTTGCCGAAGGTGCTGATACTGTTGATATTAATATGGGTTGTCCGGTAAATAAAATCACTAAAAATGGTGGCGGTTCTTCATTATTGCGGCAACCAGAAGTAGCAGAAGCAATTGTGCGGGAAGTGGTAAAAGCTGTTGATGTTCCTGTGACAGTAAAAACCCGTATTGGCTGGAATGACAACGAAATTACTATTCTCGACTTTGCCAAACGGATGGAAGATGCCGGGGCACAAATGATTACGGTACATGGACGCACCCGCGCCCAAGGGTACAATGGCAATGCCCGTTGGGAATGGATTACTCGTGTAAAAGAAGTGCTTTCTATCCCAGTGATTGGGAATGGAGATATTTTTTCTGTTGAAGCGGCAGTGAAATGTTTAGAACAAACTGGCGCTGATGGCGTCATGTGTTCCCGTGGGACTTTGGGTTATCCGTTTTTGGTGGGAGAAATCGATCATTTTCTGAAAACAGGGGAGATATTACCATCACCAACCCCAATTCAGCGTTTGGAATGTGCAAGAGATCATTTACAAGCCTTGTGGGAATATAAAGGCGATCGCGGTGTACGTCAAGCCCGTAAGCACATGACTTGGTATGCTAAAGGTTTCGTTGGTGCTGCCGAACTCCGAGGACAGCTAAGTTTAGTTGAAAGAGTAGATCAGGGTTTGGCAATGATTGACCAAGCAATTGAAAAATTAGCGAATGGTTATGAACTAGAGGAAGAAGCAGAAGGTAGTTTGGTAATGCTTTAAAAAGTTGATTTTACCATTAACTTGGAGTGATATTGTTAGTTGCTAAAAGTGGCGCGATCGCTTAAATACCACTATTTCAGTTAGGGTTTAAACTAACTAATAACCTGCAACTTGGGTTAATAGAGATTTTATCGAATTGCAATATTCAAGCGACGTTCAAAAAATTCTCAAAGCAATTTCAGCTTCAATACCTAATAGGGATTTTAGTTAATTGCAATGGTTAATAGTTTCAGTAGTCCGAAAACTTTTGCGATCGCTAAAAAATCAGCACCAGAGGCTTCCTTCAATCCGTTGCACCGCAATCGTTATGCAGCGACCGAGCACCGTCTTAACGATGCTGCCTCAAGCAGACTCCAAGAGCGCGATCATCTTCTCTGCGACACCTTTGGCAGAAGCAGGATTCTGTCCGGTGACGAGATTTCCATCGGCGATGCTGAATGCCTGCCAGGGTGCCGTCTTGTGGAAGAGTGCCCCTTGTTTGGTGAGCGCCGTTTCCAACTCGAAAGGCACATCAGCTTTTGCGTAGTTTTCTTCCTCGTCGTTCGTAAATGAACTGATATTCTTCCCGGCGAGCAGTAGAGTGCCGTTGCTCAGTTTGACGTTCAGCAACGAGGCTGGCCCGTGACAAACGGCCCCAACAACAGCGCCTCGCTCGTATGTCTCTTTCACAACCTTTTTGAGAAGTGGATGCTCAGGCATATCGACCATCGGTGCCAAACCGCCAGGCATAAAGATCGCATCGTACTGGCTAACGTCCACGTCTGAGAGCTTCTTCGCTTTCTGCATTGAGGCCCAGCCTTTTCCTACCAAGAAGGCTAGGTTGTCAGGGTCGTCAGCAAGATTGAGCGCATCCAGAAACGGCGTATCTCCGGTGAGACTTGCGAAATCAATTTGGTATTTTGCTCTGTCGAATTCAGCATAAGGATGTGCAACCTCTGGCAGGAAATTTCCCGTCCTTCGGTTGTTCGGACCAATAACGCACGCGTTCGATACGATAATGAGAATCTTCTTTGACATAACTTCTCCTTAGTACGGTTGTTTGGTTCGGTTCGGGACAGAGCTTTAAACAAGCTTCTTCACCAATATCACCTCGCGGCCTTCAAGATGGGGGACGATCTCTTCTGCGACGATTCTTTGATAGTGTTCCGATCGCCTGTGAGATTCTGCGGCAGTGGTGTCGGTGTAGTGTTCGCAAAGAATGAGTTCGCAAGGATCGCTTTCCGACTGATAAATCGTGTAGGAAATGTTGCCTTCCTCCGATCTGGTCTTCTCGGCCAACTCCGGTAGCAATTTCAGGATGCGGGACGTTTCCGACTCCTTAATTCTCCATTTCACGATAACGATCTTTTCCATGTGCTTACTGCTCCCTTACAAGACAAGCGTACTAACACCCCAGCAGCTTGCGAAACAGTTGTCGTGCCGTCTGTGAACGCTTAACTGCGATTAAGATATTCGGCCTTTTCTCGCTGGATAATTGGGTATTATACCGAATTTTTCCGTATAACCACCTTTTACTGGAGGATTATCAAGAATTTTCCGTATAACATCCTAATTTCAGTAAATCGAAAAGATTTCTAGAAGCCTTACCAACGGCTCATTTTAACCAGTGTATAGAATTCGCTGGAATCCTCTTATAATCTGCTGTTCGAGTAATGCTGTTGTAAATTAACTCTGCTGCGATCGCAAATGGACGCTTGTGTTAGTCCCAAACCATCAGATGAAATCCTTATTCTTCCTTCAACTTACAAAAGTTTTCGATCTACTGAGTTTGTTGTTTTAGGGAGTTTGAGAAAGTTTCAATCCCTAATAGGGATTTTAGTTAATTGCAATCAGTCCGTGGGTGTGCCCTCGCACTCGTAAACACGGTTTCAATCCCTAATAGGGATTTTAGTTAATTGCAATCGCTTAAATTAGCGTATAGCGCTATCTTTCCAATTGTTTCAATCCCTAATAGGGATTTTAGTTAATTGCAATTTTAATGCAGCGATTGCTGTATATTTTAGAGCGTTTGCATAGTTTGTTTCAATCCCTAATAGGGATTTTAGTTAATTGCAATCATTGTTAATACCCATAGGCTATTACTACACCACTAGTTGTTTCAATCCCTAATAGGGATTTTAGTTAATTGCAATTGCATAAATTTGAGAGTTTAAATTGTCCCACAAAAAGTTTCAATCCCTAATAGGGATTTTAGTTAATTGCAATTCCTGGGTAAGGCGCTGGGGGCGGTGCTAAATCTGGGTTTCAATCCCTAATAGGGATTTTAGTTAATTGCAATTTTAATAATTTGGGACTATCAATAAAATACAAAAATGTTTCAATCCCTAATAGGGATTTTAGTTAATTGCAATCTGATACTCGCTGTGATACCTTCAAAAAGGCTCTTGTTTCAATCCCTAATAGGGATTTTAGTTAATTGCAATTTCAGGTTGATTATCATCTATACGGCTTCTTAAAGTTTCAATCCCTAATAGGGATTTTAGTTAATTGCAATGAGGCAGCGGTCAAAGGGCGCACTCAAGCGAATGAAGTTTCAATCCCTAATAGGGATTTTAGTTAATTGCAATTTTGGTAGCGTGTCGGAGAGATTCACAGCGCAATAGTTTCAATCCCTAATAGGGATTTTAGTTAATTGCAATTTGAAAACAATCTGACATTGTTCTATATCTAATAGTTTCAATCCCTAATAGGGATTTTAGTTAATTGCAATGAACAAGCATTGAAGGCATTCAAAGAAGCATACAAGCCCAGTTTCAATCCCTAATAGGGATTTTAGTTAATTGCAATCTTGCGGTAGCCTACCTTTCTCTTTCAAATATTTGTTTCAATCCCTAATAGGGATTTTAGTTAATTGCAATTATGATTTACGGTTAAGCCCGAATGATTTTAGAGTGTTCCGTTTCAATCCCTAATAGGGATTTTAGTTAATTGCAATTTTATGAACTGAAACGTCATTAGGTCGATTGTTACGTTTCAATCCCTAATAGGGATTTTAGTTAATTGCAATAAGCTACGGAATGCCTGTAGGAAGAGAGATTTTTGTTTCAATCCCTAATAGGGATTTTAGTTAATTGCAATAGCTGGCTTCTGAAAGCGTTGCTGTATTTGGTTTTCAAGGTTCAGTTGCGCGAATGAACGAATCATAACATAGGGGATAGTGATATCACAAGATGCAAATCGCTGAAAACCAGTCCCCATAAGGTGCGCGGATGGTTTGAAAGTACCATTGCCCTCAAAGTCTTATATAGATGGAGCGTACAGCCTTTTTCGCTCCTTCTCATTTTGTACACCTACCCATCCGCGCATTTGGGAAGAAAATTAGTCTGATTGGCGATCGCTAACTCTATTAAAATAAGCGATCGCCTAATCCTTGCGCATCTTAATTTACCAAATCAGGGAACACTTCTTGCACAGCAGGATGCACTAAGCGATGATTCTGCACATTCACACCCTTAGCTAATGCTGGGTTAACCTCCAGTGCCAAAATTCCCAAATTCGCCAACTGGACAACATAAGGTAATGTACTATTATTAAGTGCCTGAGTTGCCGTCCAAGGTACTGCTCCTGGCATATTGGGAACGCCATAATGCACTACACCCTCTTCAATGTATACGGGATTTGTGTGAGATGTTGGGTGTAAGGTTTCTATACAACCGCCTTGGTCAACGGCTACATCAACTATTACCGAACCAGGACGCATTTGTTTGACCAATTCGCGGGATACTAGTATTGGCGCTCTACGTCCTAACACTAAAACTGCACCGATGAGCAAATCGGCTTCTTTGACTGCGGCTTCAATATGAGCAGAGTTGCTGTAAAGTAATTCGACTCTAGAGCCAAAGAGTGTTTCTAAGTAAGATAAGCGCTCGACACTCACATCTAAAATCTGCACGATCGCACCCATGCCCACAGCAATTTTAGCTGCTTCTGTACCCACAACGCCGCCACCTAAAATTACTACTTTACCTGGTTTAACTCCAGGGACACCGCCTAAAAGAACTCCTCTACCACCTTGCTGACGTTCTAGAAATCTGGCTCCAAATTGTACTGCTAGCCGACCGGCAATCACGCTCATCGGGGTAAGCAAGGGTAATCTGTTTGCCCCAGGTTGTTCTACAGTTTCGTAGGCGATCGCAGTTGTGCCACAATCAATTAAATGCTCTGTCAACTTGCGATCGGCTGCTAAGTGTAAATAAGTAAATAATACCTGCCCTTTTTGCAAAAACTTATACTCAGATGTCAGCGGCTCTTTGACTTTAACAACCAATTCCCGATTCCAAGCTTTTTCTGATGTGGGGACGATTTCGGCTCCAGCACTTTTGTAGTCGTCATCGGAGAATCCAGCACCATTACCTGCTTGCGTCTCGACGAAGATGCTATGACCATTTTCTCGCAGCACCCGCACACTAGAAGGACTTAACCCTACCCGAAACTCTTGATCCTTATTTTCCTTGGGAACGCCGATTTCCATATATCGCCTCTGATAATTTTTTTGTTTAACTGTAGCCTTCCAATCTCAAGCTTGCTACTTCCGTCTTGCTAGTTCCGTATTAGAGATAGCTGGATTAGAGATACCTAATCTCTGTTCTAACTTTCTTAATTCAATCTGAGTAGCCCAAACTCTTACCCTTGACTATTGCCCCAGTATTTATACAATATATAAAGAATAGTAACATTTTATTAAAAGAGCGATTGTATAGCTCCCTACTAGGAAGCTTTTGCTGAATTTCTCAAGTCATCTTGGCATTTCAGCACTGCAATCAGCTTTTAAGTTAGCCTGACTTTTCAATGTCATCTGAAAAATTCAAAGTCTCTCTTCCTTTAAGAGAAAGATTTAGAGAAGGGTTTTCCAGATACCATGAAAAGTAAGTAGCGATTATCCCCACTTTCCGCGACTTCTAACAGAAGTCTGATATCAAGTCCCGTTTGCCAAAAAAGGTTTCTGAAAAAATGACACAAACACAACCAACAATTACACCTAAACTAGAAGAGCCTAAGTTTGGCTTTAACGAATATGCCGAACGCTTGAATGGTCGAGCTGCAATGATTGGCTTTGGTTTGATGCTGGTGATTGAATACGTCACCAATCAAGGGGTGCTATCATGGCTGGGTCTGAAGTAGTGCCATCAACAAGCACAATCTTGAAGTTGTAAGCTAGTAATTAAAAGAGTTTCAACCAGCTGGAACAACCAGTTGGTTTTGACTTCAATAATTAATAGCGGAGTACTTCGCCCTAGATAGATTAATTATACTTATTCATAAATAACTGCCCTAGAATGTAAGCAAGAGAGGAATCGAAATACCTATTAGCGATTGAAATATCATAGACTTGCAACTAATATGTGCAAGGCGATTAATGAGTAAATTTCCTCCCCCTACTAAAAAAATCATAACTTAGTGCCTGCCTTGAATGAGAAAGGCAAATTATGGGTGAGGTATTCTTGGTAAATATACACAAAAGGTGAACTGGAACCAACCAAGCTGTGATGAATGCTGTATTACCTCGTTTTTTGAAGTCAACCTACCGAAAAGAGCCACTAATCAGTGTATTGATGACGATGGGTGTTATGGATGCCCTGATTGGCGGATTGAATGATAGCTGGTCGTTGTTTGCTTTTGGTTTGGGAACGGCAGGGATAGCGCTAGGCTTTAAGTTGTGGCGTTTCCAGCAGCGTCGTCCTTTACCAGAGGAGCCTGTAGTGCAACATTATTTGCCCTCTCGTTCTTCTAGTGCGCCTTTACCAATGTTAAGCGTTTCTAAGAAAAAACCACCTCTTTAAGATGTGCAGAGTTATGACTTAAAATAACTCTGCAAAATTTATTGGGTTTAACTGTATCTATAAAAGTGAGGAAAAAGAGTGAGTAGTGAGGGAAGAGGTGGCGGTAATTTTCTGCGGCCGTATATTATCCTGGCATTTATGGCAGCTGTTGCCCTTCCAGTGAGTACCTGGGAAGGGTTTTATATTCATCAAGCTCATGCTGCCATTGAAGAAGTAACGCCAAACTCCCCAGCTAAAACTAACTTTGCTAATGCTCAACTAATTTACACACTCAAAGGACATAACGGAACCATTAAATCCCTTGCTTTTAGTCCAGATAGCAGAATTCTTGTGAGTGGAGGTGCAGAAAATGAGGGTGTAATTCGTCTGTGGAATTTAGCAAAGGGCAAAAAGTTAGCGACTATTAACAAAGCACACAAAGCAGCCGTAGAATCTTTAGTGATTTCACCAGATGGGCAAACCCTCGCTAGTTGTAGCGATGACGATACGATTAACCTTTGGAGTCTGAAAAATTTAAAATTTACCCGCTCTTTTGTCGGACATACCAGTAACGTCTTATCTTTAGCGGTGTCTCCTGATAGTAAAGTTCTCGTCAGTGGAGCTTTAGATGGGATTCGGATGTGGGACTTGCTACAGCAGCGCCCTCTAGGAATTATAGTACGCTTTGATAATTTAATTTATACTCTCGCTATTAGTCCTGATGGACAGACCTTAGCTAGTGGTGATAATAAGGGTGTAATCAAGCTGTGGAATTTGAGTACTGGTAAATTAATCAGTGAATTGGCAGCTCATTCTAGTGCTGTTAGCGATGTGATCTTTACACCAGATGGACAAACATTAGTCAGTGCTAGCCACGATCGCACCATAAAATTGTGGAATATTAATACTGGAGAATTAGTCCGCACCCTTACAGGACATAATAACTGGGTAAATGCGATCGCTCTTAATCCCGATGGACAAACCCTTGCTAGTGCCGGTAGAGATGGAATTAAATTGTGGGATTTAACTACAGGGGAGTTAATAAATACACTGAATGGACATACAGACTGGGTAAGCGCGATCGCTTTTAGTCCCAATGGTAAAATTCTTGCCAGTGGTGGATTCGATCGACAAATCAAGATTTGGGGGATTCCAACAAAACGAAAGTAACTGCGATCGGACAAAATAATCGTGAAATAGTAAACTATATCCCCGATTTCTTAAAATAAATCGGGGATATCATTTTGACGCTGCTTTCAAGGCTTTGTGACTTGCCATAGCTCAAATTATCACCTCGTGTAAAAAGTCAGACTATCGCTAACGCCGAAAAATTCTCCCAATCATTTCCCGTATCTGCTAAACTTTGGTCTTGCCTTTTTAAAGTTTTTGTAGTAAAAAATCAACCAAAGCTCAGATCGAATTTTGCTATAACTAGTCAAAATCAATGATGGTAGCAACCAATAGCGACCCAAAATCTTGAAGAACTGTGAATACTTGATGAAAATACAGCCGAACTAATATCTTATCCAGCAAATTACTGTAAGTATAAACATAGGTAATTTAAAATTATCTGTGCAGTTACTTGCCCTCTAGATCGGAACAATTTCTGAACTTAGACAATCTTAGAAATGGTCATCGTCAGTAAATGCACTCAGTTAAAAGTCACAAACTCGTGTAAAGCCAAGGTTTGTAGTGCTTAACCGCTATTTTGAAGATCGGATAACTTGCTACTTAAATGATGTTTAATTTTCCCGAACTGCTTTTGATCCCCATTTCGATAGAATGACTAGGCAGAACCCTAAAACTAAAAACCGCTTTTGACTGCGACGCACATGAATCAACTGAACAATGGTTTTACGCTATTTTTAAGTCTGCTAGTCGAGGCGATGCCTTTTTTGCTTCTTGGGGTTTTATTCTCCAGTTTGCTGCTGTTTTTTGTTGATGAGCGCAAACTAGTAGAAAAAATGCCCAAAAATCCGCTGTTGGGTGCTTTAGTTGGTAGCGCGATCGGCTTTTTGTTTCCGGTGTGTGAGTGCGGGAATGTACCGGTAGCGCGGCGATTCCTGATTCAAGGAGTACCCACACCAGTCGCAATTGGTTTTTTGCTAGCAGCACCAACAATTAACCCAGTTGTAATTTGGGCCACTTGGACAGCATTTCGAGATCAGCCAGAAATAGTAGTCTTACGAGTCGTATTTTCCCTAACAATTGCCACAATTATCGGGTATGTTTTCAGTTTTCAAAAGGACTTAAATCCCATAGTCCAACCTGCGATCGCTCGTTATATGAAGTTTAATCCAGCCGCGCAGCCCCAAACCAAACGCCGTGGTAAGCCTTACCAAGGACAACAGGAAGAAACAGTACCGAATCTGTTGCAATCCGGGACTTATATCTTAGGAGGAAAAGCAGGTATACCTCTACGGATAGATCCTAATTTAGTATTGCCTACCTCAGTCTCTACTGCTGATAAACCGCTAGCAACCAAACTGCGCCTAGTTGTGGATAATAGCATCCAAGAATTGCGGGAATTGGGCGGAGTGATGATTTTAGGAAGTGCGATCGCTGCTGCTATTCAAGTCCTCGCTCCCCGTGAATTAGTTCTCAGTTTGGGTGCTGGGCCCATTACCTCAATTGTGGTCATGCTGATATTAGCTGTAATAGTATCAATTTGTTCTACAGTCGATTCTTTCTTCGCCCTATCTTTTGCCTCAACCTTTAGCAGCGGTTCATTGTTGGCATTTCTGGTGTTTGGGCCAATGATTGACATCAAAAGTGTTGGTTTGATGTTATCTATTTTTAAACCCAAGACTATTTTTTACTTATTTGCTTTAGCAGCACAATTGACATTTGTCTTCACTCTTTTCCTGAACTTGCACGTCTTTTAAGAAAATATTTGTCATTAGTCATCTGTCCTTTGTCCCTTGTTAGTTGTCCTTTACAAATGACCAATGACTAATGACCAATGACCAATGACCAATAACTAATGGCTAACAAAAATCCCAAATCTAAAATCCCAAATCTGTTACTCCCTTGGCTGGATGCTCTAGCAATTACTGCTTGGGGCATTTTGATGTTGAGATATTGGCTGACTAATAAGTTGAATCTGTTGATTCACCCAAATTACTTTTGGTTAGTGATTGTGACTGGTATCAGCTTCATCATGATTGGTTTGTTCAAGATCCAGGAACTTTGGCAACGGCGTCGCCGTGATGTTACGCCAAACACCCAGCATATTAGTTTATTTCCCCCTGGTTGGGGCAGTGGTTTATTGTTGACTACAGCAATTCTAGGTTTTATCGTTACACCGCAAGTTTTTGCTAGTGACAAAGCACTCCAAAGGGGTGTGACGACTGATTTATTGGGAAGCACACGCGTCAAACCCCAAGCTTTTCGCGCTACTGTTCGTCCAGAGGAGCGATCGCTTGTAGATTGGGTACGCACTGTCAATGTTTATCCTGAGCCAGATACATATACAGGGCAAAAAGTCAAGGTACAGGGATTTGTGATTCACCCGCCCGATATAGGAAAAGAATATTTGTTTTTAGCACGATTTGTCTTAAGTTGTTGTGCAGCAGATGCTTACCCTGTGGGATTGCCCGTCAAACTACAAAATAATCAAGAGCCTTACTCTGCTGATACATGGCTGGAAGTAGAAGGACAAATGGTGACAGAAAATTTGGCAGGTAAACGCCAACTTACCATTGCCGCTAACTCTCTGAAAAAGATTCCTCAACCCCAGAATCCTTATAGTTATTAGTTATTTGTTGATGACAAATGACAAATGACAAATGACAAATGACAAATGACAAATGACAAATAACCAATGACTAAATCTAAAGCATTCCAACCACTGGATCGTATAGCGATCGCACTAATGTTACTGCTGAGTGTGCTGATTGGGTTAATCATCTTGCAAGGTGATGTGGTAACTGCTCGTGTCCGGGAATTTACTTGGCAAAATCAACAAATTGGGGCAGAAGATAATTCCTTCACCCTTACCTTCAGCCGCCCAATGGAAACAAAAAGTGTCGAGGATAACTTGAAAATCGAGCCACCCCTAGCAGGTAAATTCAGTTGGGCAGGGCGGCGGATGGTTTATACACTGGTAACACCAGCACCCTATGGCACAAATTATAAAGTGCAGTTACAAGGAGCTAAAGATAAATTTGCGGAGCAAGAGGGAAAAAATCGGCTGATACAAGCCTTTACAGGTAGCTTCCGTACACGCGATCGCGTCATCCTTTATATCGGAACCGACAAAGAAGAACAGGGACGGTTAGTTCTTTACAACTTAACCCAAGAGCAAAAAAGGGTACTTACCCCCAAAGACCTGATAGTAATCGACTTTGAGTCATTTCCTGATGGGGAGAAAATTTTATTTTCTGCTCGCGCCGCAAACAATCAAGACTTACTTTCAGCCCAACTGTATACAGTGACAACAGGCGTTTCTGCTAAATCTGGACAAAAAGCACAACCAGAAGGCAAAGTTGACCTGACTTTAGATAGTAAAGATTATCAAAACCTGAAATTTGACCTATCACCTGATGGGCAAACTATTGTCATCCAACGGGGAAATAAAACTAATCCTGGTGATTTTGGACTATGGTTTATGCCAGCAACCAGTGATGCTTCAGCAGAAAAACCCACCCCGAAACGCCTAAAAAGCCAGCCGGGGGGAGATTTTATGGTGACACCAGATAGTAAAGCCGTAGCAGTTGCCCAAGGACAGGGAGCAGCGATTTTACCACTGCAAGGTGATGCCAGTAAACCTTTGGATTTTCTGCCGCAGTTTGGTTTGGTACAAGCTTTCTCCAAAGATGGCTCTCAAGCCGCAATGGTAAAGTTTAATACAGATTACACGCGGGATTTATTTTTGGTAACAAACCAAGGTGTGCAGAAACAGCTATTAAAAACAACAGGTTCAATTCTCAGCTGCCAATTTGACATTGCTTCACCCACCCTCTACTGCTTGCTAACACAGCTAGTATCCAAGGAACAATACATAGAACAGCCCTATGTGGTGGCAATTGATTTGAAAACTGGGCAACAGAAACCATTGTTAGTACTGCCTCCTGCTCAACGGAATGTGCAAATGAGTTTATCTGCCGACGGTTTGGGCTTGTTATTTGACCAAGTAGTACCGCAGACAAATCCCCCAGCATCATTACCCCCAAACACTTTAAAAACTGATGATGGAGATACGATCGCTACCAGTAGCCTGTGGTTAATGCCTCTGTTGCCCATCGCTGATGCTACGACTGTTGAAATTAAACCAGAACAACTCCCCTTAGCCGGATTTCATCCCCGATGGCTACCTTGAGAGAATAATTGCTAAGTCGATTTCGGAAGGTTAGTTAAGGTGTCGCCACCAAAAATCAAGTTGAACCTAATGGAGTTCAGTTCCATCTTTACGGAGCAGATAGCGATCGCTAATCAACTTCAAGACGATTCTACCTATTTCTGGATGCGTTTTCTCAATCACTGGTTGCACAATAACGCCTTCCATGATGCAGTCGGGACTGACTACACTATTGGCATTATTAAACTGAGACACCGCTTCCCAACTGTAAGCACCGATATAAAGCACAGGTACTCTCGGCAAAGCAAATTCCTCGCAAAAAGCGACAAAATCGCTGTGATTGAGAAAAGAACTGCCGCGACGCACAGCAAATATAGCAATTCCAATATTGCCATTATTCAAGCCATATTTGATATCTTGCACGCCGTAGATTTCACCAAAAATCTGAGTTCCTGGTGGAAGTTTCTGGAAAGCCTCGTTTTCGTTGTAAGCACGAACATAAACTAATTTTTTGTTTACTTCGCTGTTTTTCCAGAAATAATTATGGCTACCAATTTTAGTTGTGCCATCAGCATCAACTAAGACAGTGAAGTTAGTTCCGTGCAACTTTTCTGTGACAACAACTTCTTCACCTTCCATTAGGATGTTTTTGTAACGTTTCAAGTTTTCTGGACTGGGGAATTTGTAATGTCCAATAGAATTTTCTACTTCCCCGCTCATTCCTTGAGGAATTGGATATTCGTACTTTGTTACACCAAAATACTCTGTGTAGTCGTCTCCGACATTTCCCGTAAAGTTTTTACCAACGGGAATAAGCAAACCCTCAGAAAAAATTCCGCGAAGTTTCGCAGCACGCAGTTTTTTTGAGTAGTAGTTACGAATCCCAAACTCATCTAAAAAGTTTTCTGGAATAACACTATCAATAGGAAAGTAAAAAGCTAAATCTCCAGGGTTCAAGTTACCTTTGACTATAATTACCTGATACCCCATATCTTCAATAGAGGCAATATCTAGACGATCGGCATTGGGATGAGGATTAATACTATTGATTTTGACAACTTCAACTTTAAAAATACTCATAGCTCATTTCTTTTCAAAAAAAATCTATTTTAGAAAAACTCTAAATTCATTACAAAGTATGTGCGCGTAGCTAGTAAAGCTGAAACCTTTGAAAACCTAGACTTTGACTCTTTTGTAGTAGTGTGGTAAGGCTAAAATATTTTTTGAAGCTAAAGGCTTATAGTTGTCTTTAGCTTCAAAAATAAAGCATAAATATAATGTCTTGCCACGCTACTAGGGTGCATTAGGCTGGGTCTTTGGGTTTAATTAAGTAATCAAGCAAATCTGATATTACGAATTATAAATTAGTAATTATTTGTTGATAATTTATCCACGCTTCCCAAAAAATATAAATTGATAGTATTCCTAAGAAGATGCGAAGTACTAAGCTCACAGTATAATCTGGTAGTTTTGGCAATGTGCGAGTACTCATTTGAACGCCTAAGAGACCGCCACATCCCAAAACCATACCTTGAGCAAACAGAATATTTCCCTCTAATGTATGTCCTGTACAGGCAGCTAAACCAGTAATGACAATCACACCCAAACTAGTCTGAATTGCTACTTTAATTTCTTCTCCCAGTAATAACATTTGCAGCGGAACCATAATCGTACCGCCACCTAAGCCGAATAAACCGGCTAAAATTCCTGCTGCTCCCCCAGTGCCAATTTTAGAAACTAATGGGTTGAATATTGGGGCTGTATCCTCTTTTTCCTGGAAAGACAGTTGCTTGCGAAGCTCAATCAGATAGATATTAGCAAGTAGTATGATACCAAATGTAAAAAGTATTATATAAGATGGAATTTTATTGGCAAAATATACGCCTATTCCAGTAGTTAGAAAAGCTGGAATTCCTAAATAAATTACTCGTTTAAAGTCAAAGTAGCCCATCCACCAATTTTGCAAACTTCCAGAAATTGAAGTAATTACAATAGCAAGGCTACTAGTAGCGATCGCTTGAACGGGTGTATAACCTAGTGTGACTAAAAGAGGAATTGTGATAATACCGCCACCTATTCCTAAAAGTCCAGCTATGACTCCAGAAATTAAACCCCCACTCACTAAAATCAACCAACTAAAATCAATCATAAATAATTCTTTTTCTAGAGACTGACTTGGTGTGATTAACCTTGTACTGTCACCGGATGGCTAACAACACCTCCGTAAAGCAATCCAGAGTCATTCCACGGAACTGTACTCGGTTGTGTATTACCTAAATTGTCAGTAGCACGAGCCTGGAGAAAATATTCCCCAGGAAGTGGGTTCCATTCAATGTCCCAGCGTACCCACGCAAATGGAAAATTTGGTTCTCTCAGTCGTGCAAATTGCCAAGTTTTACCACCATCCAGGCTGACTTCTACACGGACAATCTTTCCTTTCCCAGACCAAGAACGCCCACGTAGTAAGTGGGTTTTAGCAGAAAGTGTAGCTGGCCAAGCCAACTCAAAAGCGCTCTTAACATTTTGGTAGGTAATCAGCTTACCTTTATATGGTGCGATCGCTGGGTAGTCTGCACCAACTAGCACCATCTGCTCCGTCACCCACTGGGTATATATCGGTGTTTCAGAAACCTCAATCCGCTCAATCCATTTAACGTTGGCGTTTCCTCCCCAACCAGGGAATAAGACACGGCATGGCTGACCATGATCTGGAGGTAATGGTTCTCCGTTCATTGCGTAGACGACGAGCGAGTTATCTGCTAATGCTTTGCTAATTGGAACTACACTGCTGAACTTGGATTTATTTGTATTCTTTGAATCTAGCGAATCTACATCTGCACCCTCAACGAGTACATCTTTTGCTGTGGATTTCAGTCCAGCTCGTTCCAATAACATACCAAGTGGTACACCAGTCCACTCAGCCACACCAATAGCCCCAAGTCTCCACCGTGTTCCAGGAAGTGGTATGTTGTAAGCTTCTTCAAAGAAGCGCCGACCATTAGCAGCACACTCAATAGCGCAAGTGACTGAGATGGATGGCATGGCGATGATTTCATCGTAGGTAAATTCGCAAGGTGCAGAAATGCCAGTTCCATGAATTTGCAAACGCCATGTAGATGGGTCAAAGGGAGGTGGTGCGCTGCGGTTGTGAACATAGAACCAATCATTTGGTACTAAATAACCACGCCCATACATCGCTTCCCAGTTCATCTCTAATGTGCCCTTGCTATGAGAGATATACCCTGGTGGCAATGGCTTAAGTATTTTGCTGCCTTTAGTTTTAATAGCTGTTTGACTGTGAGCAGGTGCAGGTTTAGCGAACCCTCCAATGGCTGTTGCACCAACCATAGTGGCTAGTATTTTCAGAAAGCGCTGGCGCGAAATACCCGCATCTGTACTTTTTTGCCAGATGCACTGTTCAACCCGTGCCTGTAAATAATCCTCTTGGTCAAAGAGGTTTTCATCGCTCAAGCTATTACCCCCTTGTAATTTATAATTCGTAATTCGTAATTCGTAATTCGTAATTAAGACACAACCTTTGTTTGGATTGACTGGTTCCCAGCCTGGAGGCTGGGAACGAGATAATAAGCAATGCACAATGTCCTGAAAAAACTAGCTGTTTATCGCTGTCCAAACACCAGTTATCTGATCTTGTGTGTAGTTGGGCAAATAGTGAGCCAATCCGTTTTTAGCTATTTGAGCGATCGCATTTATAAAGCGATCGCAATCTTCTAATGTATTATATACAGCAAAGCTGGCTCGGATAATACTAGGAATATTACGTGTAATTCCTCTATCTACTTCCTCAGCAATCTCACAGTCTTGCTCGTCTGAAACATTCTTGAGTTTGCGAATATATTCATAAGTGCAGAAAGCCCCAGCCCGAACGCCAATGCCATATTCTTGTGCCAAAATTTCTGCTACTAAGCGTCCGTCAAATCCATCAATATCAAAGGGAATAACATGGGCTAAGTTATCTCCGGGAATATGTATTTTGACACCAGAAATCAGCCCAAGCCGTGTATATGTAAATTCAACTAGAGAGTGTTCATACTGAGCAATGCGATCGCGTCCCACTGCTTCGATAATTTCAATCGCCTTGGCAATAGCGATCGCACCCATTGCGTTTGGTGTTCCGGGATCATGGGCCCGTTCTGTATAAAAACGCTTGATCTCTAGATTTCTGGTGATATAAGGCAGGTTTCCACCGCCAATTTGATAAGGGTAGGAACTATCAAAAAATTCCTTTGGCCCCAGCAAAACCCCGGTTCCATAAGGGGCATACATCTTGTGTCCAGAGAAAGCCACAAAATCTAAATGACATGGGTCATCATCAGCACGCATATCGACTCGTTCATGCTGAATCAACTGACACACGTCAGCAAAAATCTTCGCGCCATACCGATGTGCTAAAGCTGCAATTTCGTAAATTGGGGGTCTGTAACCTGTAATTGTCGAAGCACCTGTAATAGTTACTAACTTAATTTGCTCGGCTTCGGGGAGATTTTGATGTGCCTTGAAAATATCTTCAATTTCTGCAATACTTACACTTCCATCCGGCTGGGTTCTGTACTGCACAACTTCGTCTCTAGTAACCCAAGGCAGCAGGTTAGATGAATGCTCAATATCAGAAACTAAGATTTTCCCAGGTTTTTTTGCCCAAAGTGTGGCAGCTCCATTAATTGCTTCTGTTGTATTCTTCGCAAAGATTACATAGTTGTCTGAAGATGACCCCACAAAGTCGCGAATGATGTTTCGACTGGCGTCATATTCTCGTGTAGTGATGATGGATTTTTGCCCAGAACCTCGATGTACGCTGCCATAGGTGTCAAGCATTTCGTCTACGTACTGCTTGAGGGTTGCAAAGGGTGTGGTTGTAGCTCCATTATCCAAGTTAACGTATCTGACATCGTTTCCGTTAAGAGTTTTCACCTTGAAAGATAGAGACTCATCTGTAAATAACGGTCTGATTTCTTTGTCCCAAAAGCTGTCACAATTTTCTAAAAGCAGCGGTAATTTAGCAGCCTCTTGCTTGATATTTGCACCCATTGCAAGTACATCAGTCATCTTTAGCACCCCGATTTTAAAGTTTGATTTTTTTGAAAAAGCCTAACTGCCGCAGCACTTTATTTCACCCTACAACCAGATTAATTGCCAGTAATTATGGTCTTTATAATTACTTTATTTCTAATAGAAAACGCGGTTGTTACGATTATTCTTTAATAAAATAATTAAAATTGGTATCCGTGGCAATGCTCAAATTAAATATTTTTATGGTAAATTAATATACAGTGTAAATAATATGATTAAGTAGTAAAGTATACTTTAAACAATTTTATTACAGTCATTAAACAAACTTGATGTATTGAAGGTAAGTCGATCGAAAAGCTTATAACCAATAAAACCTGCAATTGCTTACTGGCAATGTATTTATCGAGAAAAAAGCCCTGACTGAGTTGAGATTACTCTTTAACAAAGTTTTATATTTTACTTAGACGGCTTGTTACATCTTTATTAAAGCTTTATAAGTATTTACTCGCATTGTTCGGGATCTCTTAACATTGCAGTTATAGTGGAAGCTCTTAGTTGTTTGCTGACATTAAATAGCGATCGCTTAGGATGAGAGAATTATCATTGAAGAGTAGATACTTGTACGGACATCTATATTTAAGTACTCAATAAGGCATTACAAAATGTATTTCAGGAGACAATCATAATTTATTTCTTAAGACAGATGCGATTATAAAAAATAAAGTATAATCTGAGGCAGTTTTTTCATATAAAAAACTGCCTCAGCCAGCCAATACAGTTTTATTTTTAATGTATCGGGTTTCTCCTCTCTCTCGCCTATCCTCAAAGGCGGCCAGAGTTCCCCTTCCACCTCTTCTTGACGGGGCAGAGCATCATAGTGTTATAACGGCATCAGTCTAGATACAAAATGGGGAACATCAATTGATGATTAATTGCTGGTGCTTGGAGAGAGTTAAACTTAGCTTCTAGAGCAAACCCTGATTAGACACAGTTGATAAGCAATGCTAATGCCAGCACTGCTGAATATTTTTAAGCAGGTGAGTCAAGAGTGATGAATGAAGCTGACACCTCAAACAAGGGGGCTGTGATGGAATCCCTAAATTCTGCTAATTCGCCACAATCAGAACAGGCGAGTTGTCCCTTTTACTCAGTTGTGCCTAATGACAATATGACAGTTAAAAAACTGCCACTCCTCATGCCAGCGGAAGATACACAATTTTTACAAGATACCACCCAGCAGGACTGGGTTGCGGAGCCTGAAAGCGGCAAACAAGCACTTATTGACTCGGAATTTCAGAACCTGCTGGCATTGAACGAAGAATTACGTGCGGCTAACAATAATTTGTATGCACAAGTGGAGCAGCTAAAAGACAACCTAGCTGAGTCAGAAAAGGTTTTGCAGTGGCAGAAAACGCGTTCTAGCGTTAGTGAGTCGATGCTCAACCAACACACTCAGGAATTAGCTGCGGCTCAAGAACAGATAAAATCTTTATTTCAACAATTAGAAACTGCTGTACAAACTGTTCAACGTCAGGAAATTTTCACTGATACTTATAAAGCACAGCTACAAATTAGCCAACAACGCCTGGCCCAGTTAGAGCGAGAATGTACGTTGCTACACACTAATAACAACGAACAATCTCAGCAGTTATTGCAATCAGAAAATGTTTGTCGGGAGTTACGTACAAGACTGATGCGACAACAACGCCAGACGCTGCAATTCAAAGCAGCTTTGGAAAAATGTCTAGATACATCGGTTCCTAGCTATGACTCCTTAGAGGATGCTGCAAAACATCCTAAAGACATAACTAGTAGCCAAGGAAGATTTTCTAGAAAAGCTCGGTCTTTGTTTCCTAACGCCCAGCCAATTCAACCTTGGTCAGCAGAAGAAGAATCTTTAAGTAACGATCTAGATAATTCTTGGGGTGAACCCTCAGCACCAATACCCTTCCAAAGAAATGAAGGCTCTGCGCCGCCATCATCTCCTTGGAACTGGACAGTTAAGAAAGACACGCCAACACAACCCGCGCCATCTCCAGAAGTTGATGATTCTCCAGATACAACTGAAGCAGTTTCACCTTCGGGTTCATCAAATTTAGATCAGCAATTAGATAGTTTAATCCAAATGTTTTTCACCTCCCAGCCTGCATCTACATCACCACCACCTACTGCGAAAACGGATGTTAGTGATGCCCCTATTTGGGAGACTTTAGCAACAATTTTAGAAGACGATGAGGAACTAGAAAATCCACAGTCGGAAGATTTGGAGGCAGAAATTAATTCTCCTGCAACTACCTCTACTTCTTGGACGACGGATTCTGTGTTTTCACCAGCCAATAACTTACCGATTTCCTCCACTCCATCTCACACCGAAACGCCTGTTAGAGAAACTGAAGACTACTGGTCAGAAGTTTCCCAATTGTCAGCAAGTGATTTGTCCTCAGAGTCATTAGGTGATAACACCAATGATGACAATTCACCTTCGCCAGTAGTTTATCCCCAGCGTCCACCCAAGGGGCGTAAGTCATTAGCATCTGTAGAACTGCCGAATTTTCGCCCCAAGAGTTAAGAGAGACGCGATTAATCGCGTCTGTACAAGTGATTAATGCCCAATGCCCCATGCCCCATTCCTAATTCAGAATCCTTGCTTCTGACTTCGGAATAATGGCTTCTGGGTTGGATTTTGCCACCTGACTGCGCGATCGCGGTTTGCCTGTGGCGATCGCATAATTAATCGCCAACAGCCACAGCCACAAGCCTGGATTCCGGGGTTCTAGCCAAGAACCTACCCGGTTTAAGAAGCGCGGGAACCACGGACTTAATAAAGCACTAACCAGGGCATGACGACCGAAGGTGAAATAACTACCAAGCCATCGCCCTAAATCTCTAGGGCCAGCAAGTTCCCAAATCCATAAAAGCAAGGCAGGATTTTTCCTAGCTGCTTTCAGTGCTAGGCGGTTAAAGGTTAACCAATCACACCGATCTTTGATGAAGTTATCTGCTACTTCTGGCGGTTCGTCTGCTAACAGCCCAAAAAAGGTGTTGAGCATGGAGTTAATCCGCTGGGGTGGTAAAAATTTACCTGTGGGAACCATCATCCCTTTGGAAAATAGCCAAGTCACAGAAACGTTGCTTTGGTAGGCGCGAATTTGGTTCAGGTGGCGGAAACTCAACAAGTCATGTTTGAGAGCAGTATCCAACAGCGTTGTTAAGCGCTCTAAGTTGCGAACTAGGGAACCAAAACCGGTGAAAACGAGGGGAGATTGGAGTGATGCCGCATCACCGATCGCAATCAATCGATCGAAGGCAACTGTGCGATCGCGACTTCCCACACTAAAATGCCCTGGTATATACCCAAATGTCGGTTTTTTCCACACCAATTTGTCCATATCGCACCTGCGATACTCTGGCAAAATTGTGAAAAAGTCCTCGTACATTTCCAGCAAAGAACCGGGATTTTCAGCATTGACTTCATGGTAATGAAATAAATAAATTGTCAGTTCCTCGTCTGCTGCGGGAAACAATTCCCAAATCAACTGCCTTCCCCGCGAAATATCCCCATGACTGTAAAGAACGTCCCCATATTGGGAATCCCATACTCCCGGCTCAAATCCGCTCTCAATTGCCGCTCCCACCGTCGGACAGACACTATCAAAGGCACGACCACCGTTTAATTGCCAAGCGATGGGTGAGGCAGTTCCCATTGCATCTATTAGCAGTCGTCCACTTACTTGTTTCTCAATTTGACTGGGCAAGTGCTTGACTTGCAAAACTACCTGTGATATATCAATATCTGCACGGATAAATTCTGTTTCATCCCAAATTTCACCGCCTGCCGCTTGCAATTTTTGCCCACACATTTGGAGCCATTTTTCGGAATCCAAACCTAAATTTAGGACTGTGGGTGTGTGGAGGACGGGCGATCGCAGTTTGGCTGGATTATTAGCATCAAAAAACTTATTGAATCCGTCTTTGTATTCCCTGGCAATGATGGTTTCTAACTCAGCGGGGGTGACTAAACCCAAGTTAACCAAGCTTTGAATCTCGTCGCGCGAAATATTCCATTCTCGGTTCATCCGCCCAAAGGGCATTCGTTCCACCAGCAAGACTTTATATCCGAGTTTTGCCATCAGTGCTGCATGGATTGCACCGAGTGCGCCACCGATATAGATAATGTCGTACTGGGCATGGGGTACAAGAGGCAGAGGGGCAGAGGGGCAGAGGGGCAGAGGGGAAAGACTTCCTGCAACTTCTCCTCTGCTCCCCTGCTCCCCCGCTCCCTTACTCCCCGGCGAAAACACCACTTGACGCGGCTGCTGCGGATTCCGCACCCCTTCGCGCCATCGTTTTTCCCACCAATAGGCACGAGTTAGGTCATATTCACCGTTGGGCATTTTCTGAAAATACTTGACGGTAAGGGGATAAGTAGAACCTAGTGCGGCAAATATTGATTGCTGGGATAAATCAATTGATGGCGGTTCTGGGTAATGATGCGGAAAACGGCTTCTGATTTCCTTGGTCAAGCGTTGCAGAATTTGTCCTTCACTGGGAAAAGGTTGTTCTGCCCAGCGAAACGCTTTCAGATAGGTAGTTCGTTGCACCGACCAGACAAATACCGAAAGTTCTATAGGCAAGTTTTCGGAAAGACTCACTCCAGTATGTGTAGTAGCACTGGGTATTTGAAGGCGAAAGCCTTCCGGGGTAAGCACTTTTTCTCCATTTCCAGGTTCAAAATCTGTTTGTAACCAACTACGCACAGTTTCTGTTTCTGGAGTTGGAACTTCTAAATAAAGGATTTCTTTCATCTTTTCCTGACATCTCCCATCAATCTACTCACTAAGACAGATTTTCTTAAGGCACAAAGTAAGGTAAACTCCGCCCTATTAGTTTCATAAAGATTCAGTGAAGAAATTTTAAGAGTTTGTCAAATTTATTGTTCATTTTGTATTTCTGTAAACCCACGCCATGAATTATCCCATTCCAGACAGTCCCCAAGAAATTATTGCCCTACGACAACAGCCGATTGATGAAGAACTAGTTGCCAGTGCGATCGCTGGAGTAATTAAAATTGTCCGCGCTCAGGGTCAATCTTTGGAAGAATTAACCGCTCAGTTGTTAGCAGACGATCCACTGCTGGATCAGCAACAACGCCGCTGGTTAAGCCAATTAGTTGCCCAATCCTGGGAAAAGTTCTCCTAAAACCTTGGATAAGATGAAATTTTGGTCGCAGCATTAGATTTCTAGGTCTGTACCTAAATGTTGGCGATGCCTGCGGCGGGCTGCGCCTACGCATTTCCGGTATAAGAGTAATAATAATGGTCAGTATGGAATTGTCGATTGGGTTGCTATTTTTGCGTTCATGGCACAGAAGCTATTAAATTAACCATATCAGCGTTTTACATTGCTTATGAATTTTACAATGTTCTGAAACAGAAAGACCTCTGGCGCAAAGTAGAGGTCTTTTTTTTGAGAGCAATCTTCATGCTGTTGGAGCAACATCTCGGCACATAACTAAGTTGATCGATCGCTAACTAAGTAAGTAAAAATAAATACATTTGAAAGCCTGGACAATGAATAATCGTAGTCAGCGGCTCTAGCCATTTAAAATCTTATGCAGAGAGATAAATCGCTCACTAAGAACAAAAGTTTTATTTTAGATTTAATTATGTCTACCGACTTATCTAATAAAGATCGCTTTCAACCAATCAACCTTTTTGAGTACGAAAAGCTAGCAAAAGAATATCTATCTCAAACGACACTTGATTACTACAGCAGTGGTGCTTGGGACGAAATCACATTGCGAGATAATCGTGCTGCCTTTGAGCGAGTCAAACTGCGACCTCGGATATTAGTCGATGTGAGCGATCGCAATCTAAGTACCTCTATTTTAGGACAACCCCTGCAACTACCTTTGTTAATTGCACCAATGGCTTTTCAATGTCTAGCCCATCCAGACGGAGAAGTTGCCACGGCCCTAGCTGCTGCATCAGCTGGCGTGGGTATGGTGTTAAGTACAATGGCAACAAAGAGCATTGAAGAAGTGGCGACTGCATGTAATCAGTTTCCAGATTCTCTGCGGTGGTTCCAGCTTTACATCCATAAAGATCGGGGATTAACTCGTGCTTTGGTAGAAAAAGCCTATAATGCAGGCTACAAAGCACTTTGTCTCACTGTGGATGCACCCGTTCTCGGACAGCGCGAGAGAGATAGACGTAATGAGTTTGCCTTACCCCAAGACTTACATCTAGCTAATCTTGCTAGTATCTCAGGGCTAGATATTTCTCATGAAAAAGGCGAATCTGGATTATTTACTTACTTTGCCCAACAGCTAAACCCAGCAGTTACTTGGGACGATTTGGAATGGTTGCAATCTTTATCTCCACTACCTTTAATTATCAAAGGAGTTTTACGCCCAGATGATGCTGTGCGATCTGTAGAATATGGAGCCAAAGCAATTGTTGTTTCTAATCATGGTGGCAGACAACTTGATGGTGCGATCGCTTCTTTAGATGCCCTCGCTGAAATAGTAGCGGCAGTGGATGGTAAAGTAGAAGTGGTGTTGGATGGCGGCATTCGTAGAGGCACAGACATTCTCAAAGCTCTGGCATTAGGAGCAAAGGCAGTACTAATCGGACGACCTATTTTGTGGGGACTAGCGGTAGCAGGACAAATCGGCGTATCTCATGTCATCTCACTTTTACAAGATGAGTTAAATGTGGCAATGGCACTTAGCGGCTGTGCCAAGATACAAGATATTGAGCCTAGTTTATTAACCCTGCCACACTTTAAGCCGGAAAATTCTTAGAAATGTTATTCCAGCTAAACTTTCAGAAATAATTTTCAGACTTGTTACAAAATCTTTTAATTAGAGTATACTAGTTAAGGTTAGATACAAGGGCGGGTGGCGGAATTGGTAGACGCACCACACTCAAAATGTGGCGGCCTTACGGTCATAGGAGTTCGATTCTCCTCCTGCCCACTACCAAACAAGTGCTAAAGAGGTGAAAAACTTATGCGCCTGAAAAGATGGGAATCTCCCCGTAAAGAAGGCAGGAATGATAAAGGTAGAGGCGGTTCTGCTAGGAAGCGTCAACTGAAAAAACAAAGGCAAATGTTACGCCAAAGACTTAAAGAAAGTAACAAGCCAGACAATAACAAAAATGAAAGAGCAGGGAAAGATAAGTTTATCTTTCCCTTATTTTTTGGGCTTTGATTTCAGAAAAAAATAAAATTTAGAGATTTTTCAATACAGAGACTAAATTAAATCTGTAATAAATTTGGAAATCATAAGAAAAAATTATTAGCCATTAAAATATACTAATTTTAATTCAACCTTTTAAGCGCATATTTACGTATAAAATCTGCGTATTAAGTGGCTATTATTTTACATTTACACTTAAGCAATTAAGTAGTATATACTACTTTGTATGCAGCTTCTCTCTAGGAATTTATCGCAATTATAATGCTTGGATGAACTAACCAAAAATTAATTATGAAGGAAGTATGAATTTTGTCAAGCAGTGTCTAAAATCCTTAACATAAAACAGTAAGCTAGGACACAGCAGTAAATAATTCTAGTATTACCGATTAGGCCAAAAGTATACTAAAAAGGCAATTGCACCTCCATGTGTTAACTTCCAACAATGACACAAGCCTACAAAAAGTCAGGAGTCATCCAATCCGAATATTAAGTCATTGGGATTGGTCTAGGTAATCTATGAATTGTTTTCTTGGATACAGGAGTTATTGATGGTGGCGAGAGTGCTTCTACCTACTAAAAAAGTGCTTGATTTTCCTATTACTGCTTTACGGTTTGACGACCAGATACAAACAATAGTGAAGTGGGCGAGTAGGCGTGAGAGTAAAACTGTATATGTAGCCAATGTACACATGCTCATTGAAGCCCATTGGAATCCAGAGTTTGCCACCATATTGCGAAATGCAGATATAGTTACTCCTGATGGTATGCCTCTGGTTTGGATGATGCGAAAAATGGGAGCGCTTTACCAAGACCGTGTGGCAGGGATGGATATTTTTCTCGCATTGTGTCAGCTAACTCAAACACAAAATCTGAGTATTTTCTTTGTAGGTTCCCAAACAGAAATTCTGTCTAGGATGCAAAACAGGTTAGAGAAGGAATTTCCGCAGATAAAGATTGCGGCAATGGAACCTCTACCCTTTCGTCCCCTAACTGAAATTGAAGACGAAGCCTTAGTTCAAAAGATCAACTCTAGTGGTGCTAGCGCTGTCTTAGTGTCTTTGGGATGTCCCAAACAAGAAAATTGGATAGCTCAACATAAGGGCAAAATACAAGCTGTAATGATTGGACTGGGTGGAGTTTTCCCAGTTTATGCCGGAATTCATAAGCGCGCACCCCGCATAGTTCGAGACTTAGGACTTGAATGGCTGTATCGATGGATTCAAGAACCGCGCCGACTTTGCGGCCGCTATGCTAAGACTATTCCACTCTTTATATGGCTGGCTACTAAGCAACTATTATCATCAAGTCGGATTGCAGGGGTCTTCCTTCACGAGACTGGGGATTAAAGAAAAAAAATAGGTGAGACTGACTCAAAGCGGTTCATCATCAAGAGAACCAGACTTTAGATGCTAAGGAAAAAATTTTCTGCCTGAAGCACGAAGATTCAAGGGTTCACCTGAAAGTGATGAAAGAATTCAAGTACAAGGATTCCCACCAATCACTATCCAGCTGTAAAAACCGATTATCTGAAATCAACTATTAAAGTACTTGACATTAACCCAGGACTAAGTGTTATATTAACCATAGTGAAATTGTTGGGGCGTCGCCAAGTGGTAAGGCAGCGGGTTTTGGTCTCGCCATCCCTGGGTTCGAATCCTAGCGCCCCAGTTAATCTGAAGACAGGCTATTACGCCTGTCTTTTAGAGTATTTAATTGCATTTTTAAGATGTGTCTCAATGCATCTAATTCTGTAAATGTTACTTATCAGGAGATTTGAGAGCTTGATCTAGAGTCTGCCTAGCTAGTTCTGCTTTAGACCGCGCTTCTTGGTAACGCACATTAGCTTGAGCAAAATTTTTGAGAACTTTAAAACCTTCCTTGAGTCGAGTAATTTCCTCTTCAGTCACGGAGTCATCAGTAAACAGAATATCAACAGCTTTGCGAATTTCCAACGCTTCAGCTCGTGACTCCTGAACTTTCAGCTTGAGCGTCGCCAAGTTACTCAGAATCTGGACAGCTTGGGTAATACTATCCTCACCACTAGCAGTATCAATATTTGACTCTTTTACCTCAATTAATTGTTGAGGGCCAAATCCTTCTTCCAGTTCCGTGGGTAGCTTACCTGCATCCATCAGTTCCATTAGCTGATCCATTGCTTTATCACGAGCTTTGGCTGAATCTTTTCCAGAAACAGTAAGGATAATTTCTGGGCTTTGAGCGAGAGTGTATTGAACCATATTTGAGTAGAAAATTTGCTGATTTAACCAAGCTGAGGCAAGTAATTATATCATTTTGCGTGTCAGATCATTTGTTGATTGTCTAGTCAATTAAAGAGTTGAAGACCGAACGTCAACACTTTGAATTTTGAATTGTTACCTCTACCCCTGCTAAGTCGCTCAAAATAAAACTTTATACTTAAGAAAAGGAATAATTTTCAATAGGAGGGGAGAGCAATGGCTCCCAGTCCCACCATCATGCAGGCTGTGGAACAACTGGGGTACCGTGTCACCGTTGGTGATGTGGCAACTCAGGCAGGATTGAACGTCGCTGAAGCTAATCAAAGCTTATTAGCCCTGGCATCTGATGCTGGCGGACATTTACAGGTAGCGGATTCAGGTGATATAGTTTTCCTTTTTCCACAAAATTTTCGAGCAATTTTGCGTAATAAATACTTCCGGCTACGATTGCAGGAATGGTGGAAAAAAGTCTGGAGTGTTCTGTTTTATCTGATTCGCATTTCTTTTGGAATTTTCTTAACTGTTTCCATCGCTCTGATAACTATTACCATCTTTATGATTGTTACTGCTGCCAATTCAGACCGTGACGGCGGCGGCGGCAATCGGGGCAGTAATTCCGGCGGTGGAGGCTTCTTCTATTTTCCAAATTTATTTTGGTATCTTAGCCCAAATTATGACACCCACTACCAGGAACGACGACGTGAAAGCCGGGAAGAAAGCAATCTGAATTTCTTTGAAGCTGTGTTTTCGTTTTTGTTTGGCGATGGTAATCCTAATGCCAACTTAGAAGAACGTCGCTGGCAAGAAATTGCTACGGTGATTCGGAGTAACCGTGGTGCAGTGGTAGCAGAACAAATTACCCCATATTTGGATGACATTGGCGAGGGATACACAAGAGAATACGAAGATTATATGCTGCCCGTTCTGACGCGATTTAATGGGCAACCAGGGGTAAGTCCAGAAGGTCAAATTGTTTATTACTTCCCAGAATTGCAGGTGAGTGCAGTTAAAAAGCGCCGTTATGCAATATCAGATTACTTAGAGGAATTTCCCTGGCGTTTTAGCGCCGCAAGTTCCGGGCAAATTATGCTGAGTGCTGGGTTAGGTGTACTAAATTTTGTTGGTGCTTTAGTACTGGGAAGTTTGTTGAGAGATGGCACTGTTGCCGTCCAGTTAGGTGGACTGGTAGCTTTTGTGCAAGGAATTTATTGGCTGCTATTGGCTTACGGAGTAGGTTTTTTAGGTATACCGTTATTGCGTTATTTCTGGATTCGGTGGCGTAATCGGAAGATTGTTGATCGCAACCGCGATCGCCTTTCCAGAGCAAGGCTATTGGCAAGTCCTGATGCACCTTTGCAACAAAAAATCAACTATGCCCAACAATTTGCAACAGAAAAAGTAATTGGCAATGAAGATTTAGTGTATTCTAGCGAAACTGACTTACTCGACCAGGAAGTTGAGCGTTCTGCACAAATTGACGCTGAATGGCAACGGCGCTTAGAACGGGGGAGTGGGGAATAAGAAGCAGAGGGGCAGGGGAGCAGAGGGGCAGGGGGAGAAGAATTAATAATCAGTCCTCAATGCCCAATCCCTAATCCCCAATGCCCAATCCCTGATTACTTCGCCTGAATTGGTGTTAGAGCTACACCTTGATAATAATGTCCCAAAATTTGCAGGTGGTTCACTCCTTGCCGAGCCAGATTGTACGCCCCCCACTGACTCATGCCTAAAGCATGACCGTAGCCAAGCCCTTGCAGTACAAAACTACCATCGGCCCCCTTGGTGACGCTAAATTTGGTACTTTTTAACTTGAGGGCTGTTCGCACTTCCTCGCCCTGTAGTACCTTCGTGCCCTTATTGCCGACAATTTTTAAAACTTTAACACTGCGGAAAGGTGAGTATGTCTCTGGAATCATCGCCGTCACACTGCCCACCTCTGGAAATTTAGCGCTAATTTCACTGGGCGAGAAGGTCTTCACCCAATTACACTCGCGGATGTTTTGATCGTAGTCTTGAACAGCACGTAGATAAGGTTCGCTGCTTCCCCAGACATCTTCTACGTTTTCAGTGTGTCCCCCAGAACAAGCATGGAAAACTGAGAGAATAATCCGATTTTTGTAAGTTAGTACCTGCCCTAGTGTGGAATCCACTGCGGCATAAGTCGCAGGAGATTCACTGATGACACCTTTGTAAATTTGCCAGCGATCGGGGGTATTGCCTAAATCGTAAACGGGATTATTTCGTTGTTTTTCTCGTTCGTAGAGGGCATAAGTGCGGGCTGCGATCGCTTGGGCTTTTAGTGCTTCTTGGGGCCAGCTAGCATCCATTTCGCCACCGAGAACGCTGTAGAGATATTCTTGATCGTCAACCCAGTTAACAGCCGTTAAGCCTTTTTCTGTGGGGACAACCAGAGTTCTGCCTCGATACCAGCGATCGCCAATATAAACAAATCCTTTACCAGTTGGCTCAATCCAAAACAAACCAGACTGCCACTTATCTAAAGCAACACCGCCAGGAACGGCTTGAGCATAATATGCGCTCATTGCTGGCAACTGTCCAAGAGTCCGGCCAGTACTATCCTTAACGATGCCAGTGGTGGAACTACCCACTTTTACCTGATTAACGCCCCTCTCAATTGCCACACGTAGGATTACAGACGCTTGGGCTGGGGCAACCAAAGCTATCCACAAAAAGATACTTACCCACCAATAACGTACTTTAATCTGAGAAAATAAAGAGCCTAAGTAAAGTTGGAATTTCATACCGATCATCTAATCACACTAGTATCTAATTGACGCCTCTGGATTATGGCGTCTACTACTTTAAGATGAGACAGTTCTCCAACGCAGGAGGTTGCCACCTCCTACTAATTATGCATTTTACTTTAGCTATAAGGTAGAAATCAGAAATTAGGGAAAGTGAATCGTCCAAATCTTACTGCTGTGGAAGAGAAACTTTTATTCTTCGATTTACGATGCCAATACCTTTTGAGAATTGCTCGCTTCATTAGCGATAATTCCAATTAAATTCAACTTACTCAAAATTTCTATTGCTTGAGTCAGTTCAGTTCGAGTCACTTTCCCCATGCGCTCTACCATTACAATACCACTGCAAAAAGATGCCACAATCCTGGCATCAACCGTGCCTAAAATAGATGGAGCATCTATTAGTACTAGGTCATAATTTTGCTCAAACACCTCTATTAGTTCTTTCATCCGTTGAGAACTGAGCAACTTCACTGTGTCTTCTGGTTCTGGCCCAGCAGTCAAAATATCAATGGAGGGGTGAATGGGCTGGATGTAATCTTGAAAATGAGTAGTTGTCTCATCAACTAATAACAGAGAGAGTCCCCAATCATTGGATAGTTCCAAGATTTTGTGTAGGCTAGGATTATGTAGGTTGGCATCAATTACTAATACCCGTCTATGCATCCGCGCAGCGCTAGCTACAAGCCCTAATACTAAGGTTGTCTTTCCTTCCTCTGGTAGTGCGGAAGTAAACATCAGCGACTTGAATGGTAAGGGATATTTTAATATTTGAATATTTTGGTAAATCATATCCAAAGTTTCATGGACGGGCAATTTATGACTAGTTTCTATTACAGAAGAATCTGAGCTGATTCTGACATTCCAAGGCAGCCCTATGCGCCGTTTTTTGATACCACCTGACTGTAGTTTTGGTACCGATCCCAATACACGTAGGTTAGTCAGTTTCTTTAAATCTCCGGCACAATAAATAGCGTCATTAAACTTTTCCAAAATCAGGGCCCCTAAAATACCTAAAATCGGCCCAATTACTGCTCCTCCAATCAAAAGTAATAATCTGTTGTTACCCATATAAATACCAGGAGAAGGTTCTGCCAAAACTTGCCAGTTATATCCTTCCTGAGCAATTTTTAGTCCTAATGACTGTTGCACCTGGATTAGTTGTTCAAGGTTTTTGCGACTAGTTTCTACCTTTGGCAGCAAACGATTATATTCTGCTATTAAACTTGGGTATTTGTTTAGCTCGGAGCGTATCTGCTGTTCTGACTCGACTAGATTCTTTTCATTGGCAGTTAGTCCTAAAACACTTGTCTGTACTAAAACAAACTCATCTACTAGCGTTGGATCGACTCCTAACATTTGTCCTTTGAATAAAGGCTTTTCCTTACTAGTATTAGTAATAGTTTTAACCTCTTCTCGTAAGAGGGAAAGTTGACTTTGGCGTTGCTGTTTTAATTTTTGTACCGATGGATAATCATCTGTATAGCGGAGTCGCTCCTTAGCCAATGCTAGTTCAGTCTTTTGAACTTCACTTAATAATGCTTGGTAGCGGCTTGACTGATTTAAACGAGAAGAAAGTAGTGTATTCTGCTGCGACGAAGACGCTATTAGTTGCTCTAGGTTATCGTAGCGGGCATTTACATCTTGAAGGTTGGCACGAGTGGTTTGCAACTGTTGTTGAATATCGGCTAGAGATTCTAGCAGAATTTTACTTTGGACTTCGGGATCAAGTAATTTATGTTTTTTGCGAAACTGTTCTAAGTTTTTCTCAGCTTTACTTACCTCTTTTTTGACTTCAGGTAGGCGAGTATTTACAAAAGCTAATCCCTGATTCAGACGTTCTTTTTGCTGCTGTTTGTTGTAGTTTTGATAGACTTTCTGTAGCGCTTGAAGTACTCTTTGTGCTTTTACTGGATCGTCATCATGAAAAGAAACTTTAAATGCCTGATTAAAAACTTTATTTGCTCCTATGCCTCCCGCTTCTGGAGTTACTTCTAAAGGTGCTTTTCTGTTATGTTCTTTTTGACCATTGATATCTTGTAAAGTAAGATCGGGATAATCAGAATGGAGTAAATCTATAGTTTTCTGAAGCAACTTAGAACTCAGCATGAGTTTCATCTGAGTAGTGGAATCAATAACTTGAGAATTTGAATTAGTAACCTGAGTATTTGACTGTGACCCTTCAGATAAATTGGAATTCACCAATATCTGCATATTGCTCTGATAAGTGGGTTTGGCATTGATAGCCAAGAGGCTAGCAACTGACATCACTACACAGGAAACCCCAAAGATCAGAAAGCGTCGGCGAAGCAAAATAGTAGATAGTTGTCTGATGTCAACTGCGCCTTGTGTTGAAGTAGTAACCTGTTGCTCTTGATTCAGACTAGTCTTAGCCACTATTAAACTCCTCTAATATCGAAACACTATATTTATTTGGAAGATTTATGATAAATATGAAATGATTTTTTTTTACACCTAATAGCTGCGATCGCATACTTAATTCTTCTTCCAACAATGACAAGCTAATTTGGCACAATATTATGCCAACTGGCGCTTTCATGTTCATCAATTCATGCATATAAATTCTTAATCAGTGTTGGAAGTATAAATTTTTAATAAATATTTTATTTAAGGAATAAAAATCTTGACGAAAAATTAATTATTTTTTCTAAGTATTTGAGTATCAACTTATCCGACTCACAATCTTACTATATATATTAAAGTTATTTTGATAACTTGTAATATAAAAAACACATTGATAAAAATATTTAAACCATACTATTTGTATATTCTTGATACATCTAGTTAACCGTAAATTGTTGGTTAAATAGTTGACTTACTCGGAAAACGAAGCTACTGTTTATTTGCTTGATCTTATGATTGAGACTATTAAAATCTAAGATAGAACCTGGTTAATTTTAGATTTTAGATTAGAAGCGTTCAATAAGAAATCTAAAATCTAAAATCGTTCAACTGAGCGTAGCCGTACTCCTTCCCTACGGGACGCTACGCGTAGCGTCCCACAGGAAAGTCCAAAATTTAAACACTTACCTTGGTTAACTCTATTTCCCGTCGTCTGGGTACTTCATGAATCATAAAATCGTGAGCCATATCAGTACGGGGAAAAATAGCACGAGCTTCCTTGAGAAGATCCTTTAACTCCAAGGTATTTCCGGGAGCATAGCGGGGACTGAAATGACTCATAATCAGCCGACGTGCCCCAGCAGCTAAAGCTGTTTGCGCTGCCATTGTGGTTGTGGAATGCAACCGCTGGAAAGCCATATCTGCATCTTGATGGGCAAAGGTTGCTTCGTGAATTAATACATCTGCATCATGAGCTAATTGCACTGCACCGTCACAATAAATTGTGTCTGTACAATAGGCAATCTTTCGACCAATTTCTGTAGGGCCGCACAATTGGGTGCCATCAATTACCCTTCCATCAGCAAGGGTGACAGTTTCACCCCGCTTGAGTTGACCGTAAACCCGACCAGGAGGAATTTGCAACGCCTTAGCTTTTTCCACATCAAAGCGTCCGGCTCGGTCTTTTTCGGCTATTCGGTAGCCGAAAGCTGTGATGCGATGATGCAAATTACCACAGCTAACGGTGAAGTCATCGTCTTCATAAATTACCCCTGGACGGATGGCGTGAACTTTGATCGGGTAAGAAAAGTGTGTGTAGGAGTAACGTGAAGCGGATTGAATGTAATCATTTAATCCAGGTGGCCCATAGATATCAATTCGTTCCACATTGCCAGCCAAGCCGCAAGTAGCAAGAAGTCCCATCAAGCCAAAGATATGGTCGCCGTGCATGTGGGTGATAAAAATTCGGGAGAGTTGACTCATTTTGAGTTCACTCCGCATAATTTGATGCTGAGTACCTTCGCCACAGTCAAATAACCAGAGTTCTGCCCTTTGGGGTAATCTCAGAGCGACACTGGAAACATTGCGCGATCGCGTGGGTACACCGGAACTCGTCCCTAAGAATGTTATCTGCACAGTGTTCTTTAGTCTTCCTATTGCTCAATTTGCAGCTCTATTTTCTATAGTGGCACGGTTAATGAGTAAAATATTTAGGATTTTGGGGATTGGGCATAGTTAAGAACCAATAGTTATTTTCCACTAGCTAGTACAGGCATATAAAAATTCTGTAGTCAGATTCAAGGACACTACAGGAGAAATTAAAATAATCAAATAATTAGAAAATTAGAAAAAAGTTCTCAGATTTCCAAATTTGTTGTTTGTTTATGTAATATTCTTTACAAGCCGATCGCGAATTGTTTGGAGTTGGTCTTGAGTTTTGATTGGCTCTCGCGGTGCTGGCAATTCAGTATTTGGCCAGTTAGGTAAATCATTGCAGGGACATAACAATGCCGGCATCCCGACGTTTCGCGCGGCTACTGGCATACTGCATCGGCCACAAAGTAGCATATCCCATGCTGATGTCAACAATTCAGCAATAGTCTCATGTGTACCCTCAAGGTAACAATCACCCGATTCCGGTGAAATAATTTTTTGCCAGCATTCTTCAAATTCTTGACTATAGCGATCGCCATTTAGCACCGATTCAGGCAAAAAGCTTGCCTTACCGTTGCCCGTAATCACTTTCTTACCCAACTGAAACCAGTAGGCAAGATATCCTTTAACTTCTTGTTTGGTTGCCATATTACAATTCTAGATTTTAGATTTTAGATTTGGGATTAATTTGAATCAACAGTTAAGAATCTTGACTCCTGAATGTTCCAGCATCAGCTCTATTTGGCAATGGCGAACCAAGGATGCTGAGATTGAGAACATGGCCGCCAGTCACTAAATAAACAGTTTCGCTAAGTGTTGCTAGCTGGCGTACTAAAGAACCGAGGCGATCGCGAAACGCCCTTCCAAGGGGATAAGCTGGTATCACACCCCAACCGACCTCTTCTGCTACAAACAGCATATCAGCAGCAACCAATTCCACCGTCTCTAAAAACTCTGCAAGGGTATTTTCCCAGCTAGATTCGTCCTGTTCTAGGAGATTAGCAACCCAAGTCCCTAAAGAATCAACTAAGAGGCAAGTATAGGGTTTGGCATCAGCGAGGGTAGCAGACAGTTCCACAGGTACAGATAGAGTTACCCAGTCTTGGGGACGACGTTGTTGGTGTTCTAAAATGCGTTGATGCCATTCTTCATCGTCTGGGTTATCGGTGGCTGTTGCTATATAAACAACTGCTTTTCCTGACTGCATAGCTAAAGTTTCTGCCCATTCGCTTTTACCAGATCGTGCTGGCCCTGTTACTAAGATGATTTTACCCAAAGTTTTTTACTGAATATTTTAACAAAAGAGGCAGGAGGCAGTGTTTCGACTACATACCCACGGTTACAATTGATCGCCACATTTTTTTACTTCATTGGTGAGATTTTTTGTTTCAAATAACTTTTAAGGGATAAAATTAGCACCAACATCATTAGATGCTACAACTGGCAAAAGCCAAAAATCCCAACTACCCCATTCTTAATTATTCAATACTACTGGGGACAGCAAACTTTAGGATGTCTTTATGAACGCAGGCTTAAAACGCATTGAAGCAACTCTACACGATTTAGGGAATCGCGGCACTGACTCTACTGCCGAAACAACTGATTCGACAACAAAACGGCCTTTCTCTTTTAGAATCAGCGTCGGAGCTAACGAACCTACAGAAAGTACACAAATTCCATCCTCTCAGGATGGGGAAGTCAAATCACAAGGAAAAACAGTTGACTCAAGTGTAAATACTGAGATTGATTATCCTTCTGACCAAAATTTCTTTCCTCATCATGAATCTGTGCAGACCTTTCAAGCAGAAGAGAATGGTAACAGAACACCCAGCCTACCCAAGTTGAAAACTCCGACTTTCAGTAGTCATCGCCACGGTGCGAATCCAGCATTAGCGATGAATCTATTGCAAGAAATTCAGGAAACTGTCGCTGGCTGGCAAATAGAATTGCAAAATATATTAAAACAAATTCAGGATATTTACTTAGAAGGGCCAATTGTCAATGGCTGGTTAGAATCCAATCCCACCGAACCAGAACCAGGAGGAACTGCGACACTGCGCCATGCAGAAGTTGACCGCCTAATGAACTACGTAGAAGAAATTTGTGCCGCTGGTGGAAAAGTATCTTATCAATCATCTATTACTGGCTATCGCCTCTGTGGTGTAGACGATACTGGTAAAGTTTGGTCGCGTCCATGTCCACCGGATCAGGTTCCCAATGTTAGTATGGCGATCGCTCGTTACCAAAAGTTACGTCAACTGTTAGGGCGCAAGCAATCTTTGGAAACCCGCCTTAGCCAACTGGCACAAACTCTTGTAGTTTTACACAGTCATATTCAACAAACGTAAAGTTTTAAAGATTATTTCCGAAGAAACTCGGTTGGTAGGTCGGTAACTTTTGGTTTAGATTAACTCTCAGCAGTTATAGCGTTGGATTTAAGATTTTAATCTAAAATCGTTCGACTGAGCGTAGCGTTCCGCAGGAAAGCCCCAAATCTCAAATCCAAAATTAAATCTATGCCAGATACTCAAATCTCTGCCATTATCTGTACTCACAATCGAGATACCTATTTAGGGGCTGCAATTGATAGTCTTTTAGAGCAGGATTTTGCTGCTGATTTTGAAATTGTGATAGTTGATAATGGATCTAGCGATCGCACTCGTGAGGTTGTAGAAGAAAGGGCCCACAATCTGCGCCTGAAGTATGTTTTTGAACCCACCATTGGTTTATCTGTCGCCCGTAACACGGGTGCAAAGGTAGCCAGTGGTGATATTCTTGCTTATCTAGATGACGATGCCGTTGCCAGTAAGGGCTGGCTACAAGTTTTATATTCTGCTTATTACAATAATTCTAAGCTAGCGATCGCAGGTGGCAAAGTCACTCTCCTGTGGCCCCCAGGAATTCAACAACCACGATGGCTATCTCCGGGGCTAGCTGCAAATCTGGGTGCATACGACTTAGGTGATAGTAACATCTACATTGAGCAACCTGGCTTAACACCCAGAGGCTTAAATTATTCCATCCGCCGCAGTTTCCTAGAAGAAATTGGCGGTTTCGATCCCCATCTCGGTCGAGTGGGTAAAAATTTATTATCTAACGAAGAACTGCAAATGACCGAATTTGCTCTACAGCGTGGTTGGCAAGTCGCTTATATTCCCGAAGCACTCGTCGCTCACAATGTTGCTCCAGAGCGCCTCCAACGCTCCTGGTTTTTAAACCGAGGCTGGTGGCAGGGTATCAGTGAATGCTATCGAGAACAACTCGCTGGTAAAGCTGGGATCGCTCAATTACAGCGAGGTAGCGAACGGTTTGTGCGAGGCTTGTATAAGGCTTTACAGTATTTCTCCGATCCAGCAGAACGGTTTGACAAACTGGTGTATGCTTACGGTCAGATTGGTTACTTAAATGCTGCTATTCAGGGTCTTTTATCTACATCAAATAAGAAATAACCAGTAACATAATTTTTACTCAATATGTCATCTAAAATACCAGTTTCAGTACTAATTCCGGCAAAAAACGAACAAGCTAACTTGCCTGCTTGCCTTACTAGCCTCAGCAGAGCAGATGAAATATTTGTAGTAGATTCTCAAAGTACCGACAACAGCATTGAAATTGCTAAAAGTCACGGTGTAAATGTCGTGCAATTCAACTTCAATGGACGCTGGCCGAAAAAGAAAAATTGGTCTTTAGATAATTTGCCTTTTCGTAATGAATGGGTGCTAATTGTAGATTGTGATGAGCGTATCACCCCCGAACTCTGGGAAGAAATTGAACAAGCAATTCAAAATGATGAATATACAGGTTATTATCTCAACCGCCGCGTATTTTTCTTAGGAAAATGGATTCGTTATGGTGGGAAATATCCTGATTGGAATCTACGTTTATTTCAACATAAAAAAGGTCGCTACGAAAATCTAAATACAGAAGATATTCCTAATACTGGTGATAACGAAGTTCACGAACACGTGGTTTTGCAGGGGAAAGTTGGGTATCTCAAAAATGATATGCTCC
This sequence comes from Nostoc sp. PCC 9305, assembly GCF_963920915.1. NCBI lineage: Bacteria > Bacillati > Cyanobacteriota > Cyanophyceae > Nostocales > Nostocaceae > Nostoc > Nostoc sp. PCC 9305. Next base: position 14,481 of record NZ_CAWUDN010000049.1, on the reverse strand, counting down.
ACGAAGACTTCCGCGACCTTTACCACTGGTTAGAACGCCACAACCGATATTCAAACTGGGAAGCCAGGGTTTATTTTAATATTCTTACGGGTAAAGATGATAGCGGCACTATCGGCGCTAATCTATTTGGCGATGCCGTGCAACGCAAACGATTTCTGAAAAAAGTTTGGGTACACCTGCCATTTAAACCGATGTTGCGGTTTATTTTGTTTTATATAATTCAACGCGGTTTTTTAGATGGCAAAGCAGGATATATATATGGGCGATTGCTGAGTCAATATGAATATCAGATTGGCGTTAAACTTTACGAATTACGCAACTGTGGTGGTCACTTAAATACTGCAACTATCCCGAAGGAGGGAGCAGAGGAACAGGGGAGCAGAGAAGCAGAAGCAAAGCTATTGACCATTGATTCCTGATAATGACTAATGACCAACCTTTCGTAGATTTACGCAAATATGACCAATCTTGGTTTGACCGGGGACGTCCAAGTTGGTATGTTTTATTATGGTGGTTTGTACAAGCGATCGCCTTTCCCCTCACTCCTCAACCGTTAAATATTCTGCGTTGTGCTTTGCTACGATTATTTGGCGCTCGTATCGGCAAAGGTGTATTAATTCGACCTACAGCCCGCTTTACCTACCCCTGGAAAGTCACCATTGGCAACTACAGTTGGATTGGAGATAACGTAGTTTTATATAGCCTCGATCAGATTCATATCGGTGAACATTGCGTAATTTCCCAAAAAAGTTATCTGTGTACTGGTACTCACGATCTCCAAGATCCTGCCTTTGGGTTGAAAACAGCGAGTATTACCATTGAAAATGGTGCATGGGTAGCAGCAGATTGTTTTGTTGGGCCAGGGGTGCAAATCGGGGCTAATGCTGTGATTGGCGCTCGTAGTAGTGTTTTTACTAATATGCCTTCTGGACAAGTTTGTTGGGGAAGCCCTTGTCGCCCCAAAACGGCTCGGCTAAAACTCGATCCCTCCACAACCCCGTGATTTTATAGATTAAACGTAGTAAGGGCGTACAGCTAGCTGTGCGCCCTTAACTGTCGGTTAGAGATCGTGAACAAGTGGAGTCAGACGAGAATCAGCAGAGGCTTTAGTTTAATAATTGACGATTCAGACCAAGTGAAAAAGTGGTAATTTTACTGCTGGAGTAGGAAGGCAGTATATCGGAGAAATTGGCAAAACAAATAATGGAATAGTAGCAGTAACAACGCATTTATGTGATGGTGTTAAAACCCTTTTGTCTCAGCCCTACACCTCAAGCGACTTGTTAAGAAATTTACGGATGATGATTAGCACAAAGTAGAGTTTGTCATTTGTCATTAGTGAATAACCAATGCCCAATGCCTAAGCAAAATGGTAAGTCGCAGTGGTAATATGTTTTCATGGCTGCTCTAATCCTTGCTATTGATGAACAAACTATTGGATGAAACGCTGTCAATCAAAATTGCTGAACAGATAAACAGCAGAGCTAGCACTCCGTTTGATAATGCTTATAAAGCAGCATTATCTACTGAGGGAGCAAAGTATATTCAGGGATTTTTAGCTTTTGCTGGGAAGCCATATAGACCGATTGAACACAGTTGGATTGAGCTAGACGACGCCTCTAATGTTCGCATTATCGATCCCACATTACCTCACCTGAACAAAAATCCCCAAGAAATCTGGTATTTTGCAGCACATAGTCTGACTGTTAAAAAACTGAAAGCTATTATTGAAGAATCAAAAGAAGATTATCCAGAAGATGATCCATTGCCAATTTATGGCGATCCACCTTATGAATATTACGGTGATGTAATGTTGGGTGGCCAAGACTATCTGGCAGCATATCAAGCCGCAGAGGTTAAGTGCAGAGAAATCAACGAACTCAACCCTGAGAGTAACTAATAAAAATCAATTAAATAATTCATAATTACGAATTACGTTACTACCACTTTGCTACAATTCCGATCGTTGAGGAGATATTCTACGGCGTCAGAGACTTATAAGTAATTTTTTTTACTTTTTACTTTTTCTGTGCTAATGTCTGTAGCCATTCAATCAGTGGTCTTAAGGTTCCTGGCAATGCTGACTCACTGACAGTCACAGTATGCTGCTTACCGTTATCTTCTACTGTTAATTTATATTGAAAGCGATCGCTCTGGGGATTTGGCGAAGTAATTAGTTCCGGTAGCCTAAATAAATCAGCAACTTCGACTAGTTGGGGAAGTGTAGCAGCTTCATGTGGCGGGAGAGTATCTGTATCAACGGTTGTCTTCTTGGTAATTCCAGCAAAGCCGCCCGTGCGTTCAAATGATACCCGCATTTTTTTTGCTCTCCGTTGTGTTATTTAGTTGGAATACATACTAAGACTGGGAGATGATAGTTCTCATCTCCCAGTTTAACAACAACAAACAACAGATTAATCAGTCCTGAGTACTGAATGAGGCAGTGGAAGATGTTGAACATTTATTCCTAACTCCTCACTTATCACTCCTAACTCCTAGATAACTCCTACCTTTTGCCAAGCATTTTGCACAGCTTTTTGCTCATTGCTGTCATTACCGTAGAGTTCGCCAGCAACTTGAATGGTGACACTGGCAGCTTTTTTAAAATCTGCTTTGGCACGCAAGCGATCGCGTAAAGCTATGTACCATATTTTGCCAGCTTTTTCCCAAGCATATCCACCAATTTCAACAGCCGCTAAATAAAAAGCATGGTTAGGGATTCCTGAGTTTATATGCACTCCAGCATTATCTTCAACACCAGTATATTTATCTTTCATGTGAGCTGGTTGGGGATCTTTACCCAATACCGAATCATCATAAGCTGTTCCCGGTAATTTCATTGACCGGAGGGCAATACCTTTGACAGTCGGTACTAAAAGCCCTTCACCAATCAGCCAGTCAGCCTCTTGTGCAGTCTGATTTTTGGACTTTTGTTTCACCAGGGAACCAAAGACATCAGAAAACGATTCATTTAGTGCGCCAGGTTCGCCATAATACTGTAAACCCGCTTCATACTGAGTTATCCCATGAGCTAACTCATGCCCAATCACATCGATTGATTTCGTAAAGCGCTGAAACATTTCTCCGTCGCCATCACCATAAACCATTTGGTCGCCGTTCCAAAAGGCGTTGTCGTATTTAACGCCATAATGCACGGTGGAGTCTAAACGTAGTCCTTTGTCATCAATAGAATTGCGATCGAATATTTCATGAAATAAGTCATAAGTAGCACCAGCAGCATCGTAGGCTTCATTTACAGCTGCATCACTACTTGGTGGATCTCCTTCACCACGCACCAATGTGCCAGGGAGCTGCTGTCCATATTTTGCATCGTATATGGTGCGCCGCTTTTCACCCGGTGAAGGTGCAAAGGAAACACTACCTATGACATCTCTGCGTCCGCGAAGCTGTGCCGAAACATTTAATGTATGAAAAGCCCAACTCCGCTGCTGAGGATTGCCATTCACCACGACATTTTCCAGCATGTGGGGCGGAATAATACAACAAATAGGGCATCTAGAGACAAGTGGATGCTCATACTTAAACCCAGCTGATTTCTTTTTATTTCGAGCCATCCAAGATATTCTCCTTTTGAAACTAAGTGATGGCAAACAGTGGCTTTAACTCCACTGGAGAAAGGAGCAGAAAAACGAATCCAAATCGCGTGTCCCTGGTTTTTTCTGAAGGAAATTTTCTACTCTGTATTTTTGGATAGGTCTGTAGAGGATTGATAGTATCCTCACGGGTACTTATGATGTGGAAATATTGTATAAAAACACCAAGCCAGCTTAATTACCACAAGTTTTAGCTAAAATCCTTGTGTGAGTTAGCAAGACCTCCTTTACAGACCTAATGCGTTTATATGTTAGTTCTTATCAACAGAAATAATATTATTTATTGCTGTTTTGTTACTATCAAGTTGTTAATGCTATAAATGCCTATTGGAGACAGGGGAATCTCAAATCTAGGCATCCAAAACCTAAAATTTTCACAAACAACCACCAAACACCGCCAGACCATAATATTTCCAAGGTACTGCAACTGTCTTAAATCCAGCTTTGCTCAACATTTGGAAATGAGTATCCAAGCTAGCTAACTGGTCTTGACTGGAGTAACCTTGAGTGCTGCTTGTGCCAAGCTTCGCACGAATTTCTGTTAAACTAGTTCTTTGTTCAACTGCCCATTCCTCTCGTGCTGCCTGGTAAACTTCTGCTAAGGCTGGCGATTCTGGTAGAGTAGGGTCTGCATTCCAAAAACAGCCGTCTTGAGTGAGACTAGCAGCGATTCGCTCAAATAATTTCAATTTCATCTCATCTTGGAGATGGTGAATTGCCAAAGATGAGACACAAGCATCAAATTCGCTACCAATATCCAAGTTCTCTGGATTATTTGCCCAGTCACCAAAATCTGCTTGTATACCAGTCCAGCGTTGTTGATATCCAGCTGCTGTGATTTTATCTTGGGCAAATTGCAACATTCTAGGTGAGTAATCTAGAGCAATTACTTGGGCATCTGGAAAGCGGTTGAGTATCTTGAGACTAAGTTCGCTCGTACCACAACCTAATTCTAAAATACGCCGACTTGTAGAAGGTAGACAACGGGTAATTACCTCCAACATCTCATTGTATCGCGGTAACAGTTGGCGAATACCAGTGTCAAAATCCGCAGTGTTGGCGAATACTTCTCCGGGAAATAATTGTTGCATGAGGATTGGAACTAATATATACACTAATCAATATTCCCAAGCAATTTTGGGAACACCTTCTAAAGTTGTAACATCATCTAAAATTAAGAATCTATCACACCTCAATTGAAAACCACTATAGTAAAGTCGCTTTGCTTCAATTAAAAATTCAAAATTCAATCAGTGAGGCTTGTAAGTAGGTAAATATAATTAAATATCAAATAAACTCATAGTTTGTAGTGAGCGATTTATCGCTCAAAGCAAAAATTATCAGGACTAAAGTCCTTACTACAAACTTTAAATTTATTTATGTCTAGATACTTACCCAATAATAATTAAAATTATTATTAACTTTTAATTAAAAAAAGTCACGAAAGAACCGTTTTTTCTCTTAGCCAAGCAATTAAGTTTTTGACTTTTCCTTTTAAACTGTATTGAGAAGTATCAATTGTGTTAGCTTCTGGCATATCAGAAATCAACTTTGCGACTAACGCCAACTTCTCTGAAACCATTTTTGATTGCTCCTAACAATTTTAAACTCAAAAAATCGTTGATGAACCATTTTCTAGATCGCCAGAATAATATCATTCATGATAGTTCAAATCACTAGTTTACGAACCTGCCAGGGAAGGTTTTATCTCTTTAGGTGGAGTTTATAGCCGCCATATTGAGTTCCCAGACAGGCTGCTAGGTAAGCAAGAGAAGGTTTTTTGGGGATACTGATACCCCTGTTACTCGTCAATTTGACCGACGCGGCGGATGTTCAAAATGTCGCTCATTTTCTTAATTTGGACGAAGACTTGCTCTAGTTGAGAGCGATCGCGTATATCTATTCCTAAGTCGATCAATGCAGGTTGGCCAGTAGAGGTTTTCACCTGGGCATGACGGACGTTAATCCCTTGGTCGCTTAACCGTGACAAAATATCCTTTAGCACCCCTACACGATCCAGGGCTTCAATTTGTACATCTACTGGGTACGTATGCGGACGGCCACTACTTTCGGCGGCTGGGTTCCACCTAACTGGTACTAAGCGTTCATACTCCACAGTCTCCAGATTATGGCAGCCTTGGCGATGAATTGAAATCCCCCTACCTCGCGTCACCACACCAATAATTGGTTCGCCAGGAATCGGGGTACAACACCCAGCTAAATAATATACCAAACCTTCCACCCCAAAAATTGGCGAATCACTGGAGCGTGAGGTAGTTGGAGGTGCATCTCGTAAAGCTTTTGATGTACTTGCTTCTTTAGGGATAAATGGCGACACAGTGGCAACTGGTTGTTGTCCCTTTGCTACTTCTCGCCAGCGATTTAGCACTAGGTTCAACGTAATTTCTCCGTAACCCAAACCGGCGAGTAAATCTTCCACGCTATGGTAGTTACACTTTTCGGCGACAATCTGCATTGCATCCGACTTCAGCAGACTATCAAAACCAGTTTTACCCAGTTCCTTTTCTAACAGTTCCCGTCCACGGGCGACATTTTCTTCCCGACGCGATCGCTTGTACCATTGTTTAATCCGATATTTCGCCGCCGAAGTTCTGACAAAGTTCAACCAATCCAAACTCGGATGGCAGTTCTTTTGGGTGAGAACTTCTACAATATCGCCATTGTGTAGCCGCGTTGACAGTGGCACCATTCGCCCATTCACCCGCGCCCCTGAACAGTGGTTTCCGACTTCTGTATGAATGCGATAAGCAAAATCTACAGTGGTAGCACCAGGACTTAAAGGCACAACATCCCCCTTAGGGGTGAAGACATAGACATCATCTTCAAATAGATTATCTTTGACGCTATCAAGATATTCTTGGGCATCCTTAAGATCGGTTTGCCATTCCAGCAGCTGCCGCAGCCAAGTAAACTTGTCATCTGTGCCTGTCAAATGGCTAATGCTAGAACCACCTGTTTCTTTATACTTCCAATGAGCGGCAATCCCATACTCGGCGATATGATGCATTTCGATTGTCCGAATTTGCACTTCTAAAGGACGGCCAGTTAATCCAATCACCCCAGTATGCAATGACTGGTAACGGTTAGGCTTTGGCAGTCCAATATAGTCCTTAAATCTCCCAGGAATTGGGCGAAAAGCATCATGAACCACCGCCAACGCCCGATAGCATTCCTCATTGGTTTGAACAATTATTCGCAGCGCCGCCAAATCGTAAATTTCATGAAATTCCTTTTGCTGGCGGTGCATTTTTTGATAAATGCTATAAAGGTGCTTGGGACGACCGCTGATATCTTGAAAGTGGATTCCGGCTTGCTGCAAACGTTCTCGCAAAATATCTGTAGCTTTGGCCAACTTCTCTTCTCGCGCCGTCCGTTTTTCGGAAACATGCTCCTGCATTTCGCGAAAAGCTTCTGGTTCCAAATACTTAAAAGCCAAATCTTCCAGTTCCCATTTAATTCGCCAAATCCCCAAGCGATTGGCTAAAGGTGCGAATATATCTCGCGTTTCCTGGGCACTGCGGCGGCGGCTGGCCTCTGACATATATTGTAAAGTTCGCATATTATGCAAACGATCTGCCAATTTCACCACAATTACCCGAATATCTTGCGCCATTGCCAAAAACATCCGCCGGAAGTTTTCGGCTTGACTTTCGGTTTTGCTGGTGAAATTGATTTTAGAAAGCTTGGTGACACCTTCGACCAATTGCCGCACTTCTGCGCCAAAGCGTTCTTCTATTTCTTGACTTGTTACTTCTGTATCTTCAACGACATCATGGAGAAATCCAGCTGCTATCATAGCAGCACTGCCTCCCAAGTCACGCAGCAATTCAGCTACAGCAATGGGATGGGCGATGTATGGTTCTCCCGATTTGCGGTATTGACCTTGATGGAGTTGGTAAGCAAATTCAAATGCTCGACCAATTAAGACGGCATCATTATGCCTTCGGTCATCTTCCCCTGTGCCGCTAGTTGTCGATGACTCCTTCAAACATTTTTTTAACCATTCGGGAATGGCAAGGTCAACTGATGAATTTATCGCTATACTGCTCATACAATTTGGGTTTGAATGGATCGGTAGATAAGTGAATGATAAATAAAACTAGCAGCATCGCCCTGAAAAGATGCTGTTGCCCAAAGAAGGGTGGAAAAAGCAGTGTAAGGATGATTCTCCAATTGCAATAGCGCACTGTTAGCAACGCAGGAGCATCTGGTAGTCATCCAGTTTGAGTTTCAAGGATCGTTAAAGAAAGAAAATCCATTGATGGCAAACAAAGCCCCAAATCAAGATTTGAGGCTTTTAGTGCTGATAAGTCTTTAAGAAAGTTTATTGTAGAAGAAAAATTACTTGACATTAATACTATCTTAACTAGCACTGGATGTCTTTAAACCGCGATCAATATCTGGCATTCGTAACTTTGTTAGAGCAATTACGCTCCGATGCCACAACTACCCAAATCGTTGCTTCAGAACTGCGGCAGCGTGTAGCCACGTTGCAGCAATTTTTTGGGCAACAGATTGTGCCTTTGGCTGATGAAAACTGGCGAGTGCAGTCTTATCAAACGGAGATGAGCAAGCAATTGCGCCTGTTGACAATAGATGTGATGTTTTTTCAAGGAGCGCGGCAAGCATCTACTGCACAAACGAGACTTCAAACGATTAGCGATCGCTTGACAACCCTCATTCAATACTGTGATGCTATTCTGCAACCAGAAGCGGAAGGAGAAAAATAACAATTGTTCACCTTTTTCTCTAATCCCTCCATCATCTCATTTATGACCTATGATGGAAAGTTATTTTGCTAACAAGTTGGGAATTGATAAAGGTGAGTGGGGAATAGGGAGATATGCGTTATTGAGAACCCTTGTAGAGACGTAGCACTGCTACGTCTCTACATTCTTTTGCCTTTCAACCAGCACTAATACCTTTGAGGAGAAGATTCATAGTGCGGCGCATGTATGCTTCTACTGGCTCGGTTGTGGGTTTGAAGATCAGTGCATAATATAGTGAACCGCTTACAAGGTCGATAATTAAGTCTACATCTGCATCCTTGTGAATTTCGCCTCTGGACTTGGCACGCTCAAGTATTTTAGAAAAGGCTTCACGTCTGAGTTTCGTATATTTTGTCCAATAAACCTCGGCAAATTGAGGATTGCTAGACGCTGTACTAACAATCAGCGCAAGTGTCTGACGGCCAAGGGGACTATCTATTTTTTTGGCGGCATTCTTAATCAGGATATCCATGTCTCCCCAAAAGCTGTCGGTATCGGGGATCGCTAAATCATCTCTGAGACTTTCTATTGCGTCTGCAACTAGTTCTTCTTTGGAAGTGTAACGCCGATAGATAGTCGTTTTACCAACTCCAGCACGAGAAGCGATCGCTTCTATACTCATGCTTTCATATCCTACCTCTGCAAGCAAATCCAAAGTTGCTTGCAGAATAGCTTGATCGGCATGGATGCTGCGTGGGCGTCCAGAGGTGCTGTTGATTTGCTTACTCATAAAAATATCATCCCCAAGCAATATCTTCTTAGCCATTTGCTTCTACTTTTGGGCATAGAACATAGCTTCTGGGAAAGGAAATAAGCCTCATAACCCAATTCTCATGCCCTAAAACAGCAGCAATGACCATCCATCTTTAGCATAGGTATTTCTGCCGCTTTTCAGGAAAAACTCTCTTGACCGTTTTTATATGATACGCTACCGTAGCGTATATATACAATACTTAATTTTAGCTTTGGCATTCCTTGACATCTCCCAAATATTATTTGTGCTAAATAATGGCTACCAACATTAAAAGTTCTAGTTTTGACGAATTTGGTTATGTCCACGGCCCATTGAAGTGGGCGATCGCTTTTACGGCTTCTCTTGGTGCGATACTAGAAGTAATTGATACTAGTATTGTTAACGTTGCGCTGACAGATATACAGGCTAGTTTGGGTGCAACTGTTAGTGAAGTCGGCTGGGTGGTAACGGGATATGCGATCGCAAATGTCGTCTTAATTCCCTTATCTGCATGGCTGGGAGATTACTTTGGACGCAAAACCTACTTTATCTTCTCGTTGATTGGCTTTACCCTCGCCTCGGTTTTATGCGGTTTGGCATTTAATCTGCCGATGCTAGTTTTTTCTCGAATTCTTCAAGGTTTGTGTGGTGGCGGGTTGCTAGCTAAAGCCCAAGCGATTTTGTTCGAGACTTTTCCACCTGCTGAACAGGGTTTAGCACAGGCAGTTTTTGGGGTAGGTGTAATTGCTGGCCCAGCCATCGGCCCGACTTTAGGGGGATTTTTGGTAGATGGTTTAGGCTGGCGGTGGATTTTCTTTGTTAATATTCCCTTCGGGATCGTTGCAGTGGCGATGTCAGTGGTATTTTTGCCCAAAGACAAAGATAAGAGTGAGACACAAAGCCAAGCCGTCGATTGGTTCGGGATTGGGTTTTTAGTTATCGCTATTGGCTGTATGCAAACTTTGTTAGAGGAAGGAGAGAAAGAAGACTGGTTTTCTTCCAGTTTCATCACCACGTTAGCGATCGCCAGTATTATCGGCTTGGGGTTGTTTGTTTGGTACGAATTTAGAATAGCCCATCCTGCTGTGGATTTGAGAGTTTTGCGCCACCGTTCTTTAGCTGCGGGAAGCGTTCTCTCAGCGGTGGTGGGTATGGGGCTTTATGGGACGCTCTTTGCTGTGCCGATATTTGCTCAAAGTGTACTGCACTTTACGGCAACGCAGACAGGACTATTGTTAGCGCCTGGTGCTTTAGCATCTGCGATCGTTATGGTTTTATTAGGCAAACTGTCTAGTAAAATTGATGCCCGATTTTTAATTGCAATGGGCGCTGTCGGATCGTCTGGAGTCATGTTTCAACTCGCAGCAATTACCCCACAAACTGGCATAGATGATTTATTTTGGCCATTGGTATGGCGTGGGGCTTTTACTGTGTTGATGTTTCTGCCTTTGAGTTTGGCAGTTTTAGGCCCGCTACCCAAACAGGATATTTCTGCCGGCTCTGGTTTCTACAACCTCACCCGACAACTGGGTGGTAGCATTGGCATTGCTCTACTCACCACTTTGCTTGACCGACGAGAAGCTTTTCATCGAGCCATCCTATTAGCAAAACTTAGTCCTTATGACCCCGAAACAAGTCAGCGTCTCGACTTACTCAACGGGGCACTTCAAGGCCAAGGCATGGATGCGACAACAGCGCAACAACAAGCACTAGCTTTATTAAGTCAAACAGTAGATACTCAAGCTGCGATTTTGTCTTACGCAGATTGCTTTCGAGTGGTAGGGATAGGGTTCCTTTGCTCATTACCTCTGTTGCTATTTCTGGGTAAAGGCGGTGCAGGAGCGAAAGCGCCAGTCGGTCACTAGGAGTAAGGTAAATAGCGATCGCATCTCTATTCTAAATTCTCTGACTGCAAAACTACGTAATAACACGGCTTCAGGATTATTCTCTGCCGAAAGTGATAGCAGAAAATTAATACACACTGATCGATCTAGATGAAAAAAGTAAAAGTCCCACTCAGTTTTGAGCGGGACTATATGAAGTCTTATTGCTAAAATGAGAAATCTTGATCTTAGAAAAAGTTCATTATTGTAATAACCCCAACGCTGGTTAACATCATTAAAGCGCCCATAATTATAGACTGGCCTAATGGATTGCTGAATTTTGCGTTGTTCATTTAAGTAAAATCCCTTTTATTAATAGTTCCTTAACCATATCAAAATCAGTATAAATATCTATAAAAGTATTGTAAAACTTAAATTACTGTAAAGTTTCTTAATAAAATCCTCACTTTGGTTTATGTATTAATTGTTGCTAAGTATTATACATGGTTATTTATCTTGTTCCCGCTCTTCATTCTCCATTCTCAAAATGTAGTAATTTCCACACAAAATAATTACCTTATCTCCGAGCGGAATACGTGTCTTGATGGAGTAAGATCGATCTTAATCAAGGTAGAAATATTTGAATAGAAGATTATCATGACAGTCTCCACGGCATCTAGAAACCAAGCGATCGCTTTTGACTTAGACAAATTAAATGAGCAATTTGAAAGTGCCACTCCCAAAGACATACTGGCATGGTCTATAGAAAATATCCCAACGGGACTGGTGCAAACAAGCGCCTTTAACGTGGATGACATGATAATTACTCATATTCTGTACACTGAACTGAAGCATCCCGTTCCTGTAATTTTTCTCGACACCTTGCACCACTTCCCTGAAAGCCTAGAATTGGTAGACAAAGCCATACAAATCTATAACCTAGATTTGCAAACTTTCAAAACTCCAGATGTAGACACTCGCGAAGCCTTTGAAGCCAAATACGGCGACAAACTCTGGGACAAGGATATTGCCAAATTCCACCACATTACAAAAATTGAACCACTGCTACGAGGTCTAGACGAACTCAACAGCGTCGCTTGGATTACCGGACGCCGCCGGGATCAAGCAGTAACCCGTGCGAATATGCCCATATTTGAATTTGATGGTAAAGGTCGGCTGAAAGTAAATCCTATAGCTACTTGGACACGTCAAGATAGTTGGGTTTATGTGGCTGAACATGGAGTCATCTACAATCCCCTCCACGATCAAGGTTATCCCAGCATCGGCGACCAACCCATCACCACCAAAGTAGGTGAAGGTGAAGACGAACGCGCCGGACGCTGGCGGGGAAGTGATAAAACAGAATGCGGAATTCATATTTAGTCATTGGTCATTTGTAATTTGTCATTAGTATTAGACAAAGGGCAAATGACTAAGAACAAAGGACAAATATGATTAAAATCCTCCATCTCTCCGACATCCACATGGGAAGTGGCTTCTCCCACGGACGAATTAATCCGGCGACGGGATTAAACACACGGTTGGAGGATTTTGTCAATACTCTGTCTATATGTATTGACCGAGCGCTGACAGATGCCGTCGATATGGTGATATTTGGTGGCGATGCTTTCCCGGATGCTACACCACCGCCTTATGTACAACAAGCTTTTGCCAGCCAGTTTCGCCGTCTTATGGATGCCAATATTCCCACAGTCCTGTTGGTAGGCAACCACGACCAACATTCCCAAGGACAGGGAGGGGCGAGTTTAAATATTTACCGCACTTTGGGAGTGCCAGGGTTTGTTGTTGGTGATACATTAACTACGCACTGTATCGAAACCCGTAATGGCAAAGTGCAAGTAATTACTCTGCCTTGGCTGACTCGTTCTACCCTGATGACTCGCCAAGAGACTGAAGGTTTGTCTTTGGCGGAAGTCAATCAACTATTAACGGAACGTTTGCGAGTTGTGCTAGAAGGGGAAGTTCGCCGTCTTGACCCCAATGTACCAACTATCCTTTTAGCTCACTTGATGGCTGACAATGCAACCTTGGGTGCAGAACGCTTTTTGGCAGTAGGTAAAGGCTTTACTCTACCCCTATCTTTGTTGACGCGACCTTGTTTTGATTATGTAGCGTTGGGACACGTCCACCGCCATCAAAATCTGAATAAATCCAACAACCCGCCGGTGATTTATCCAGGAAGTATTGAACGGGTAGATTTTAGCGAAGAAAAGGAAGACAAAGGCTATGTCATGCTGGAACTGGAGCGGGGAAGCGCTGAGTGGGAATTTTGTCCCTTAACAGTTCGGACTTTCCAAACCATTGAGGTGGATATCTCGAAAGCAGATGAGCCGCAAGCGTTGTTAATGAAAGCGATCGCTAAATATAATATTCAAGATGCTGTAGTGCGGCTAATTTACAAACTTCGCTCTGAACAGATGGATTTGATTGACAGTTCTTCTTTGCATACTGCTTTAAATCCCGCTCATACCTACACCATTCAAGCAGAATTAGTGAGTCAATTAGCTAGGCCCCGGATTCCTGAATTGAGCGCAAGTAGCAGCATCGACCCAATGGAAGCGTTGAAAACTTACTTAAATAATCGCGAAGACCTGAAAGACATCGCAACCTCAATGATGGATGCAGCCCAGAAGTTGCTAGCAGATGAAGTGGAAGTTTGGCTAGAAGCAGCAACTAATGAGTAGGATAAAGCCAATTAATTGACTAAACTCCACAGTTAATAGATATCTTTGCTGAAATTGACCAGCAACGTCAGATTTACACGTGGATTATAAGTGGGTAAGTAATCTAAAATAACATTGGGTGAAAAAGTACTTAAGTTCTGTGCTAAATCCATCTTTGTCTGTAGAGGAATTTGAGTATGCTAAGACGCAAGCGCGGAGTTATACTCACTTCTGTTGGTTTACAGAAGTTTGAGGAAGCAAGGCACAAGTTTGAGTTTCGAGATAATTTTGGCAAGAGATTCACTCTTGAAGAGTTAAGCTACCGCACGAACTTAGACCCTCTAACAATTAGAAAAGTTTTGAACCGTAGAAAGGGAGTTGACAAGCGAACACTTGAGGCTCTCTTTCTTGGTTTTGATAGCCGCCTATGCGAAGGCTGCTATTCGACCTCAGATCCCAATTGCCGTCAAGATTGGGGGGAAGCTGTTTCTGTCTTAGCATTTTACGGACGTACAGAAGAACTCAGTACTCTGGATGAGTGGTTGCTGAAGGATAGCTGTCGATTAGTGACCATTCTCGGAATGGGTGGAGTAGGGAAAACTAGTCTGTCGATCAAATTGGCAGAACTAATGCAGGACAAATTTGATTGTATTGTCTGGCGATCGCTATATGACGCTCCACCCATTGATACATTCTTGGGTAGCATCATTCAGTTTCTGTCTGACGAGCAAGAAACTGAGGCAGAATTGCCGGAAAGCGTTAGTGATAAGATTTCCCTGCTGCTTAACCCTCTTTTATCACTCTCGACAAAGTATAATTAGGAGCGATCACAAAAAC